>CAYUEH010000710.1:0-3006 GCA_964442465.1 uncultured Laspinema sp.
CTGGAACTGGGGATAGTAGCTAGGGCAACCCGATCGCCTCCCACGGACCTCAGCAAATCCAGCACCTGCATCACGTCATTATAACTGGCCATCTTAGAAGCCGAAAGCACAATCAACCCCTCGGGTCTCGCTCTTTTATAAGTCAACAATAACTGATACAGTTGCTCCCGGGTCACCGGCTGTTTATCCACATAAGTTTGTCCCAGTTGGTCCACGCTGACAAACAGTTTCAACTCTTCCATCTGCACTGTCCCTGTCTCTGCTTGCGGCAAATCTACATTCACCGCCTGTTGGCGGGTGAGTTGCAGTGCCGCAAGCAGGAAAAAGGTCAAAATGCAAAAGATGACGTCGATCAGGGGAATCAGCTCAATCCGAGCTTCTTCCATTTGTGACTCATAGTTAATCTTCATCCGGCGATCGCCTCCCAGAAATTCAAAGGGGTGAGTGGCAAGCGGTAGGAACACCCCCCGCTTCATCTAACTTAATTCGACTGATCCGAGGAATTGAACCCATCAATCTTGTTGGCTCTATCCTGGGGCTGATCCCCGATTTCTGGGTAGCCTTTACTATGATTCACAGACCCTTCGGGTTTAACCGTCAACCCACTGTCTGGCATCGTTCTGCTGGCCCAAGACGCGGGAGTTTCTGGCGCACCACTGCGATTGTGGTGGATTTGACTCCAATACTGGCGATACAGCAACTCCAGTTCATTCCCGCATTTGCGGAAAATTTTGACCTGGTTAACGAGCAAACCTTGAAATAGACGATAGAAGGCTAAACTCGTAATCGCCACAATCAGTCCAAATGCCGTACTAACTAGGGCTGCACCGATGCCAGTGGTCACTCCAGCAGTGGCCCCTGTGCCGATGTCTCCCAGGCGGATGGACCCGAGGGATTCAATCAACCCCAGAACCGTCCCGAGTAACCCGAGTAACGGTGCTAAGGCAATCACGGCTTCTAATACTTTATCACCCCGACGCATGGTGGTGATTTCTTCCTCTGCCCCGGCTTCTAATGCTAACCGAAAGACTTCGGGATCGGCATTTTGCAAGCGCAAGGGAGCATGGAGAAAGCGTCCGATCGGGCGCTTGCTGGCTTGTCGGGCCACTTCCTGGGCGACTCGCCAATCATATCGCGCCGCTTCGAGGACGCGATTGGCGGTTTCTTTTTCTTTACTGACGACGGTGGCCCAAAACCAACTGCGCTCTAAGATGGTGGCGACGGCTAGGATGGATAAAATCAACAAGGGCCACAAGGGCCACATGGATACGCCGCCTTTCTGAAAAATATCTTGGATGGTGTCTATGTTCACGCTTTAGGGGTCCTGATGTCAATGGCGATCGCCGGGGGTGGAAACTCCGAGCGATTTAGGATATGGCATCTCTATTGTAGAAATTTAGGATACTTTACAACCAGTCTGGGAGGATTCGGTAGAATTCCAGAATAGGGTGGGCGCTACGGACGCCTCCGGGAGTTTTTAGCGAAACCTCTGGTCACCCATCTACGATACTAAAAAGATGCCTTCTTTGGGGTTTCAGTATCCCCGGTTCAATGTTCTCATTATGAAAATCAGCGAAACAATGCCTCGATGGTTGACTTTGGGATTCGCCTTCCCCTTAATTTTCCTCAACAGTTGGCTGTTGCTGGTGGCGTTTGATTATTTTGACAAGATCATCAGTATCCTGCTTGCAGCCTCGTTGCTGGCGTTTATTTTGGACTATCCGGTGAATCTCCTAGAGCGATATGGGGCCAAACATACCCCAGCGGTGATTCTGGTGTTTCTGTTGACCTTACTGACTTTGGTGGGGTTGGGGATCACCTTGGTGCCGATCGCCTTGGAACAATTGACAGAGTTAGCCAATCGCTTGCCGGTTTGGATTAAATCCGGTGCGGCGCAACTCCAGACCCTGCAAGAAATCGCGATCGCCCGAAATTGGCCGGTGGATCTCAGTGGATTGAGCACTCAACTGACGGAACGCTTGTCGAGTCAGTTGCAAAATCTCACGGGTCAAGTCCTCGGGTTTGCCGTGGATACGGTGGGTCGCATCTTTGATGTGGTGGTGACGGTCATCTTAACCTTCTATATGCTCTGGCGCGGACGTAGCCTTTGGGAGGGCTTATTACAATGGTTGCCTCCCCGTCTGGCAAAAGAGATGCGGTTCTCTCTCGGCAAAAATTTCCATAATTATTTTGTGGGTCAAGTCACGGTGGCTTCTTTAATGGGGGCCTCCATGACTCTGGCGTTTTTGGTGTTGCGGGTCCCGTTTGGTCTGTTATTCGGTTTAGTGGTTGGCGTGTTGAGCCTGATTCCGTTTGGGGCCGGTTTAAGTATTAGTTTGGTGAGTATCTTAGTTGCGTTTAATAATTTTTGGCTGGGGGTGAAAGTTTTAATTGTGTCGGTGGCGATCGAGCAAAGTATCGAAAGTGGCGTGGCACCGCGATTGTTGGGAGGATTTACGGGTCTGAACCCAGTCTGGGTGCTAATTTCGCTGTTGATCGGTGCGAAGTTGGGCGGAGTCTTGGGGGTTCTGATTGCAGTGCCTCTGGCTAGTTTTATCAAAAGCACCGCAGACAGTTTGCGATCGGAGGTGGCAGACAGTCCGCAGTCGATTGAAGTCTCCAGTGCTCACTGATTTTATAGAGTAGCCCGCGCAGGCGGGCTTTGTCCGTATAGCCCCACCCTTTAGGGTGCGGGTTTTTTCTAAAGGATAAAACAAGCGATCGCCTTCCTGAATCTTCAAAAAGGCGATCGCTTGTTTTATGGATGGGGTTGGGTGTTGGGGGCTTATTCTTCTGCGCCTTGAATTTTGAGTAAGGCGAACCCGAGGACTAAACCGACCATGACTAAGGCAAAGGCTAAAAAGGCTGTCGTGAAAATTTCACCAGTCATCGTTATAATTTCTCCTAAATTTATGGGATGAGGACAAGTCCTAGCCAGACCGCTAAACGGATTGCGGTTTAAACCCGCACGGAGTATTGTAGAACACTTCGGACCTGGTTCTGCCT
>CAYUEH010000711.1:0-3004 GCA_964442465.1 uncultured Laspinema sp.
TCGGCATGATTGCCCACTACGCCACGGGATTCACCCCTGGCGGCGTGGTGATCCTGGCGGTCATCGCCGCCTCCAGTTCAGATATCTCAGGGCCGCCCACTTTACGAGCTGGTATCCCGTCGGCCAATCCCTCTGCCTACATCGGCGCGTCCACAGCCGTCGGCACGCCGGTTGCGCTTGCCTTGGGAATCCCGCTCTTCATGGGGCTCGCCCAGGCGCTGATGGGCGGCTGAACCCAGACAGGTCGCGGTCTGCCGGTGTTCCCTTGCACCGGCGACCAACGCGGGGGCTATGTGCAGCATTAACAGCCGCGCGGCCCTTTTGTCTGGGTCAATGACTTCTTTCTGTCTGAGCCAACGTCCTGTGGGTAAGAAGCACGGCCAGATCGCGATCGCCCTTGTGGATGATCAATCCCTTCAATAATTTCATGAAGACTGGCCAATACATGAATGTTGATGGATACAGCCGACCGACTGGATAAGCGTTTCAAAATCTGGTCGTCCTCAATATGTAATGAGGCTCATAAGTTACTGATATAAACTCAGCAGTTTTCTAAAATGGCAAGAGCAGCAACTAACGCAAACCGATCGCCAAGGATGGGGTCCGCGACTGCAAACATCGCCTGAACACCTTTGGATTCACTGGCGCATTGGAAAATACCCGAGACATTAGTTGCATTGATCAGAATGACGCGGCGGGAAATCGGTTTTTCCAGGGATCTGGAGGCAGACCCCCTAGAAACCGAACGCTTTTAGGGCGATCGCCCTGGGTTAACCCCTTGAATATTGCTGCCGATCGGGACAGGGTTTACCCTCCGCCTCCTTTGGCATTTTCAGGGTTCCTCATCCGCCCCCTTGAATTCCCCACAATGGGTCCAAATTCAGGATTGATGTCTGTTTAAATAACTCCTATTGATAATTCTTTATAGTAATCCTAGGCTAGAACCAATCCACTGCAAAATTGATAGGAGATCCGGTGGTAGCGGTGGCGAAGCGTTGATCCCCAAATCTCTGCTGGTCAAGGTATGGCCGCTTTTTTTTGCATGAGATCACGGTCATTGTAATCATACCTATAAAAAACTTGGATTTTTAGGCTCCCAAACCCTTGCCAAGAATTCCGGTTCCTATATGATTAAAAGATCCAATTGTTGAAAGGGCGACCCAATAGCTCTAAATTTATAGCCAAATGATGAGTATATTTAATGAGATCCATTTGAGAAACCTGCGCGGGGATCTGTTTGGCGGTCTAACTGCGGCGATCGTGACCCTGCCGATGGCCCTGGCATTCGGGGTGGCCTCCGGTGCCGGACCCATAGCGGGTCTTTATGGTGCGGTTTGCGTGGGATTGTTTGCATCGTTGTTTGGGGGAACTCCGGCCCTGATGTCGGAACCCACCGGACCGATGACGGTGGTTATGACGACGATCATTGCTTCCCTGATTGCCAAAAATCCGGAGAACGGATTGGCGATGGCCTTTACTGTAGTCATGCTGGCGGGATTTTTTCAAATTCTCTTAGGGGTATTCCGTTTAGGTAAATATATTACCCTGATGCCCTACACGGTCATTTCCGGCTTTATGTCGGGAATTGGTTTGATTCTGATCGTGCTGCAAATCGGACCTTTTTTAGGTCATGTTAGTAAAGGAGGGGTGATCGGAACTCTTCGCGATATCCCGATGTTTGTGACGAAAATTGACGTCCCCGAAGCGATTTTAGCCGTTTTGACGATAGGGATTCTGTTCTTCCTGCCACCCAAATTTAAGCGGATCGTCCCCCCGCAATTGGTGGCATTAATTGTGGGGACTGTCGTTTCTCTGGTGTTTTTCTCCAATGCGAATATTCGGACGATTGGCGAAATTCCAATGGGTCTGCCGCAATTAAATATGCCGGTGTTTACGGTCACGGAATTTCGGGAAATGCTGATTGATGGCATTGTCTTGGGGATGCTCGGTTGTATCGACTCCCTGCTGACTTCTGTGATTGCGGATAGTTTGACTCGCACTCACCATAACTCGGATAAAGAATTAATCGGACAAGGGATTGGTAATATCGTTTCGGGAATCTGTGGTGGACTTCCCGGTGCCGGTGCGACGATGGGAACGGTGGTGAATATCCAAACGGGTGGCCGAACTGCATTGTCGGGTTTAACCCGTGCAGGGATTTTGCTGGTGGTGATTTTGTGGGCGGCAAATCTCACGGAAAATATTCCGATGGCGGTGTTGGCCGCGATCGCCCTGAAGGTGGGGGTTGATATTATCGATTGGGGTTTCCTCAAGCGTGCTCACCGCGTCTCGGTGAAAGCGGCGTTAATTATGTACGGGGTGATTGCGCTGACGGTGTTTGTGGATTTAATCGTGGCGGTTGGCGTCGGGGTGTTTATTGCCAATCTCTTGACCATCCAACGTCTGAGCGATATTCATGCCCAGGATGTCAAGGCCATTACGGATGATGATGATGAAATCCTCTTAAGTGATGAAGAGAAGCTGTTGCTGCAACAAGGAAATGGCCGGATTCTGCTGTTCCATATTAGCGGACCGATGATTTTTGGAGTCTCGAAGGCGATCTCCCGGGAACAGTCGGCAGTGGATAATTTTGAAGTGCTGATTTTGGACCTGGGTGATGTGCCGATGTTGGGGGTGACTTCTTCTCTGGCGATCGAAAATGTGATTAAAGATGCTTTAGACAAAGGTCGTCAAGTCTTTATTGTGGGTGCGGCGGGTCAGATTAAACGTCGGTTAGACCGATTTGGGATTGTGCAACTGTTACCCCCTCACCATCTGACGGAAACTCGCATCGAGGCACTCCAACAAGCGGTTACGTTGATTTCGGTGGAGTCTGATGATGTGAAAGATGCTTTAATCCCGAATAATCCAGGAACAACCATGCAACCCCTATGAATTAAACAGCCTCAAGGGCTTTTGAGGACAGGGATTGGGTATCATACGGAATGGGGTTGGAATCGGTCTTGAAAAACAAGTTGAGCAATTGTAGGCCCTTCGACTCTTC
>CAYUEH010000712.1:0-3003 GCA_964442465.1 uncultured Laspinema sp.
TCTACGGAAATCCGAGAGGGAGAACCACTGATAATCCGTTCATAATTGCGGAAGGAATCTTTAATATCCGGTCCTTTCTGACTAATCGAGTATTCCCGAATGCCTTTATCATGCCAAGAACCGCGCATTTTGAAGACGTTAATCGCCCGGGACATTTCTCCGCGAATTTCCACATACTGCAACATCAAAATCGTATCGGTAATCGTAGAAATATGGGATTCCGTAATGGAATGAGCGCCCATGAATTGGTCCGTGGTATTGGTGAAAAATCCCGTGATTTCCTCTTGTTTAGCATAGCCGGTTACCCCAATCACGAATTGACGAAAGGCATTGTTACTGACACCACGAGCTAAGGCAGACAACGAATCGATCGCAATTCGAGCCGGTTTAAATTCCGAGATATCAGTTTTAATGATTTGTAAGTGGTCTTCCAACCCAGCAGACTCAGGATAAGCACAGAGAATTCTCAGCAATCCCTTCTCTTCCAGTTCTTCAAAATCAATGCCCCAAGAGTAAGCATTTCTGAGCAGTTGAGCGCGGGATTCTTCGTAGGCAAACATCATCGCCCGTTGGCCACTCTTACAGGCATCCTCCAAGAATTTGCTGACCAGGAGGGTTTTTCCGGTGCCGGTTGCGCCGGTTGCCAGAATAATTGAATCTTTGAAAAATCCACCGCCACACATGGTATCGAGGGTTTTGACTCCGGAAGAAACCCGGACATTGGAGGAGCGTTGGGTGAGGCGCATGGCCCCGAGGGGGAAGATATTAATCCCTTCATTGGTGATGGTGAACGGGTATTCTCCTTTCATGTGGGTGGTGCCGCGCAATTTTAAAATTTCCAGGGTGCGGCGACGCCGTTCGCCTTCTAAAACATTGCGGACAATGACCACATTATCAGAGACAAATTCTTCCACTCCAAACCGGGCAACGGGTCCATATTCTTCGACCCGTTCCGTGGTCATAATGGTGGTTGCGCCCACTTGTTTGAGACGGGCGACTAGGCGGAAGATTTCCCGACGCACCACTGAGGCGGCATCATATTGTTGAAAGACAGCGGTTACAGAGTCAATGGAGACTCGTTTGGCTTTGTATTTGCGAATGGCATACTGAATCCGCTCAATGAGGGCAGACAGGTCAAAATTTCCGACCACATCTTGTCCTTCTGGATCCGGTGAAGCGTCAAGAATAAAGAGTTTACCTTGGTCAATTAAGCCTTGCAGGTCCCAGCCAAAACTATAGGCGTTTTTGATAATATCGCTGGGAGATTCTTCAAAGGTGACGAATACCCCGGGTTCCTCAAAAAAGGTAATGCCGTTATAGAGGAACTGGACGGCGAACAGGGTTTTTCCGGTGCCGGAGGTGCCGCTAACTAAGGTCGTTCTGCCGACTGGCATTCCGCCATGACTGATGTCATCAAATCCCTCAATCATGGTGCGGATTTTATGGACGCCAAGGGGCATACGTTCTTCGTTATCTCCAGATGGCTTAGTAAGATTCATAGGGCGAGTTTAAAATGACAAGAAGGCTAGGGGTGAGGAATGATGGACCTAGGATTATAAATTAATCGAGAGAAGTTTGGAGAGTGGGGAACCGAGGGATGTCACTCAAATTCTCGTTCTTCTCGGAGTTCTTCATAGAGGAGGTCTAACCCGATCAAGACTTTTTCGCGGTCCGAGAGGTCTCCGATGATTTTGCGGACCGGAGGGGGCAGGATTTTGGAGAGGGTGGGGGTTGCCAAGATTTTATCCTCTTCGGCGAGTTGAGGATTTTTCAAGACATCAATCACTTTGAGGGCATAAACTCCTTCAAATTCTTGCTCTAAAATATCTTTGAGGGTTTTTAAAGCTCGCACCGAGTTGGGGGTGTTACCTGCGACGTAAAGTTTGAGAACGTAGGTTTTCTTGGGGTTAATCATGGATTCACTTTGTGAAAATTGAGCCGAGAATAAAAAGGAGTGGGAGGAGTGAAGATTGATTAAGCATCTCTGGGAATTGATCGACGATACATTTCACATAAATGGGCGATAATATCAATGAGAGTTAATCGGTAGTCTAAGAGAATTTCTTCACTGCGCCCTTCTAGTTTAAGTTGTTTGGAAAAATCATCCATTAAATCCATGTGTATTTCCACAATTTGGGTGACGGAAATATCAGCCAAAAAAGCGGTACTGACCATCTCATCAATTTTTTGATTGAGGGAGCCATCGCTTGAAAAATAATTCAAAACAATATCACGATATTCGGCTTGGAGTTCATCTAAAAAATGTTGCCGTTCTGCGGGAGGCAAATTCCGCAGAAACCGTTTGGGATTGCGTTTGTAGTACACACCAAGATATCCTAATCGCTCCCTCAATTTCTCGGCGAGCATTCGCTGCTGAGGGCCGAGAAAGTTTTGAGTGGAGGTGTCTGGAGATGAATTGGGGGTGGATTTGCTGCGATCGCTTTCCCAGGAGACTGGGGAAAAATTAATAAACTGGGTGATCGCTTTTTCAACAGAACGACCGATGTCGGGGAGTTGAGGCACCGAAATGTGGCTTTCAGCGGTATGGTAGACCACTTTGGAGGAGACAAACTCCCCATTCTCCGGGGATTTTACGGCAGTTAGCAGGATGTCGTTGAGGTCAGACACAGGAGCTTCCGGTGATTCACTGGCTTGATGGGAACCCAGATGGACAATCACTGCTGGCAAGAGAATGGATTGTTGATGGAGTTGATGGGCGAGGGCCTTTAAGTGGGGATGAGCTTGTAAAATTAAACAGTCAAGCTGTTGTTTTTCTCGTTCGACAAAGGCGAGAAACTCATCAGTCCCGTGAAAATAAGTGAGCGCATAGCGATCGCTCTCCAAAAACTGGGTGAGCGATTGCGCCAGGATATCCGATGGCCCGAAAGTACAAATAGACAGTTTGTTTTGCAAAACGTTATTAGAAAATCGATGTTCCAATTGACGAATCGTGCAGCCGCAACGTTCAATTGCCCCGCCTCCATGACTGGTGGCTCAAGGTTG
>CAYUEH010000713.1:0-3001 GCA_964442465.1 uncultured Laspinema sp.
CTCGCTCTCCCCCAAGGAATGGTTGGGTCTGCTGCCAGTTCTACGGCGACGGAAAAGGCTCCGTAGCGGTTGAGGTGACTGGGGTCGGCAAAGTAATTATCCTGGGTAGGCCAGAGTTGTCCGAGGTCTCGGAAAATAAAGCTTCGTTGAGTCGCCATCCGTTGCATTTGAGTCCGGAATTGTTGTTCGGAAGAACGTCTCACCGGGTCTAAGTAATCGCTATTTAAAGGGAGATTAACGACAACTAAGGGGATTTGTTGGCTGTTGGTAAATTGGGCGATCGCCTCTAAAGCTCGCGTCTGTGATCCCTGCAAGCTAAATGCTGCATAATCTCCATCATATTGTCCCGCGACTCGCGGATGTCGCCGATAGTAGGTCTCGGGATTATAGCGATCGCTCACCGGAACAAACCCCGTCGGTTGCATTTGATTCGGGGTCTGCTGGGCGATCAGGGCTTCCATTGTCGGCAGGGGGGGTCTCCCAGTTCCCGGGGTGGGGGCGCTGGGTCTTTGGTTATTGGGACGGTCTGCCTCGTCCCCCCGTCTAATCCACATTGCCTGTTGTGCCTCCTCATTGTAGGTGGCGGCTATTTCTTCTCTAACCTGACTAAACCACACATTCATCGCTTGATAGGTCGTGGCAAGGGCTTCTCGGGGGTCATCATTGGTGGTGAGTGGGGGGGGCGGGTCGGTTTTGGGTAAGGCCCCCGGGACCACAGTTTGCCGACGTCTCCTCGGTGTCGTTCTCGTGGGGGGGGATGAACCTTCGGTTTGCAGGGGTCGCACCCCACTGGAGAGGCGGCGATACCCTTCGGATTCGAGGATCGCTTGATAGGTGCGATCGGGACGACCACTATTAAATGCTCTCACGCCATCGGCCCAAATAATCAGTTTAGGAAGTTGATCCGGGGTCAAAATTCTCCGCAACACCAGGTCAATCACTTGGGCTGTGGCCCCATTGATGCTAAAGTTATAAATTCTCAGTCCCGGATGTCCATAATGGGCTAAGGCGAGTTCTAAGGCGAGGGGGTCTACCCCTTGTAAGGCGCGGGAACTACCGACGATTAAGATATCTGGGGGTCCAGATTGGTTCAACTGCTGCTGATAGCGGATCAGTTGTTCGTCGAGTCGCTGACTATTAAAGGAGGGGAAGGGTTGGGACTGGGATGCCCGGGCGGTGAGGACCTCCTGCGCGATCGCCGGAGGAATCCACAGGGTTTGTGTTACTGCTGGGAGGGCGATCGCCAGGGATAACAGTCTCAAAGTCACAAACGGAAGTCTTCTCATATCGCTAATTTGTTATGGGGGCGAGTCATTAGGTAGAACAAGGCAATTCTCACAGAACAGTTTAGCCAGTTCGGTCTCGTTCCTTGCTTGTCTGCCTCGGACGGTTTTTTGAGCGGTTGAGGTTTCCGGGTCCCCATCCCAGGGGCGATCGCCCGGAGCACGCTTCCCCTGGGATCCGGAAAATCATTCTAGCTCAAATCATGGGTTTATACGGTTACAATCCAGGCCAGATAACGGTCCAGAACACCCACAACAGCAGTGGGGTCGAATTGAGAGCATTCCCGGACCTCGGATGACCCAAGAGGGTGCTCCAGTTTGGAATCAGCCCCGAAAATGGGGACCCCAAAAGCCCCGTAAAAAATTTTTGGAAAATTTTGCAAATCTTCACAAGATTTTCACACCTATCGATTATCTTGAAAATCAGCTAAGGTTCCAAACCTGTTCGTAACTTCTTTCAAAGCCCCTTTTAAAACCGCTGGCTGTACTGATGCCTTTTACAACCGTTTCTTGTTAAAGGACTCAGCCAGTTTATAAAAATAAACCCATAACCAGACCCACGAGGGTCTGGTTATATTTTTCGCCCTAATGTTAGGCCCTCGGTGCCGGATCAGGGGGGAACGAAGAGGCCCTGGTTTCGAGGACTCAGACCCCTAGCCCTGTCAAGGTGTATTGATTTGTAGGGGCTTCGATGTCTTGCGCCCCAAGGGCGCTTCGAGAAGCGCCCCTACAAGAAACAATGATTTTTCGTCATCAAATTTATCACCTTGACAGGGCTAGACTTATACCCCTCCCCAAAAAATTTCTAAAATTCCTCAAATCTTCATCAGATATTCACATTCGTTAATTATCTTAGTAAGCAATAAAGGTTTTAACTTCTTTTTAACTCATTTCAAAGTTCTTTTAAACTCCACTGGCTGACACTTGGTCGTTGCCCTGCCCGCTCCCATTGAATAATCGTCAGCTGGTCTATAAAATTAGCCCAGACCCCTCGGGGTCTGGGCCTATTATTTTCGAGGCTCATCCCGGTAGGGGACCCTAAATCCGATCCCCGTTTTGGATGAAACCCTTGATGCTCAGGGATTGCCGCCAGAGGTGGGGACTCTTGTCTGAAACCCTGAACCCCCTAAAAAATTTTTTTCAAAGTTAGGAAAATCTTCATCAGATATTCATATCAGTTGCTTATCTTCAAAACCAGCAACGGTTATTACCTTGTTTTTAACTGATTTCAATATGATTTTAAAAACCGCTAACTGGCTCCCCCGGACTAAAGCCCTCGCTCTTTTTTAATAACCGCCAGTTAGCTGATAAAAGAAGCCCAGATGCTTAAGCATCTGGGCTTCTGATTGGGGGGATAAGTTAATCCAATAGGGTGGCGATCGCCCGATTCGCTTGGGACCCATACCCGCCCCCAAATAAATTAAAATGATTCAGGATGTGATAAAGGTTATAAAGGGTTTTGCGCTGTTCATACCCCGCGCTCAAGGGCCAAACTTCGTTATATCCTTGATAGAAGGCCGAAGAGAATCCGCCAAACAATTCGGTCATGGCAATATCCACTTCCCGATCGCCATAATAGGTGGCAGGGTCATAAATAGTGGGTTCCCCCCCTTGCGTCACCCCAGCATTGCCTCCCCATAAATCTCCGTGGACGAGGGAGGGTTGGGGTATATGATTTGCTAATAAGTGAGGAATCGCATCTAGGAGGCGATCGCCCT
>CAYUEH010000714.1:0-2999 GCA_964442465.1 uncultured Laspinema sp.
TTTTGATCATACTGGTATCTGGGACGTTTGACACCCCTCGATTCGGTGCGATCGCCTTCATGGCAAGATTGCCCCAATATCAACAACCCGGCTTTGTTGAAAAACCGGGTTCTTGATATTGGGACTTTTAAATTTTTGAGGGCAAGGGTAGAGGAGTAGGGTGGGCACTGCCCACCGCTTCGGAGTAAGGTGGGCAGTGCCCACCCTACTATTGCTTGTAAGGAGTGCGTTGGCGAAGCCTGTGCGTCAGCACAAACATCTTGCTCGCTATTTTAGGGGATTGCAAAATATAAATCCTCCAAACGTTGCACTGGAAGGGAGGTAGGTGTCGGAGTAAATGCTTGCGCCCTGGGGCGCAAGCATTTACTCCGACATTGACGGGGCTGTTCCGTTGATCCGTCACTACGAAGGAACGTTTTGGAGATTTTATTTTTTGGAGTTCCCTTAAAGAAAGCGAGCAAGATGCTCGCACTCCAAAAACGTACCTCATAACTATTGGAAACCGCTCTATTGGGGCTTTTAAATTTTTGAGGACAAGGGTAGAGGATGGGTTCGTTTTGGGTTCAATCGCCCTAGGACAACTGTTCGATAATCCCGCCACCGAGGACGCGATCGCCGTCGTACCACACTGCTGCTTGTCCGGGGGTGACCCCAAACTGCGGTTCATCAAACACCAGTTTGGCGCGGTGTCCCCCATCTTCAGGAATCACGGTCACCGGAACTGGCGAGGTCCGATACCGAATCTGGACTTCTGCCCGAATCGGCGCAGTCGGAGGGGCGATGGATACCCAATTGACGCGATCCACGGTGAAACTCGGTTCAGTCGCTGACTCGCGATCGCCCACAATCACCCGATTCTTCACCGCATCCAATGCCACCACATACAAGGGTTCCGCCGCCGCGACACCGATCCCTTTGCGCTGTCCAATGGTGTAACGATGGATGCCATCATGCTGTCCGAGGACCTTCCCCTGGACATCCACAATCTCCCCTTTTTCGGGCCGGATATACTGTTCCAAAAAGGTCTGCATCGACCCGTGGGCTTCCACCAAACATAAGTCTTGACTTTCCGGCTTTTCAGCGGTTTGCAGTCCATATTCTGCCGCAATCTGCCTGGTTTGGGTCTTGGTAATTTCACCCAAGGGAAACATACATCCCGCCAGCAATTTTTGGGTTAAGTCGTACAAAAAGTAAGATTGGTCTTTATTGCGATCGACGGCCCGCAGTAATTCATACCGTCCGGTCTCTTCGTTATAGTTGACTCGGGCATAGTGTCCCGTGGCAATTTTGTCAATCCCCAGTTCTTCCTGGGCATAACTTAACATCGGGCCAAATTTCACCGCCCGATTGCACTGGGAACAGGGTAAGGGGGTAAACCCGGCACTATATCCCGCCACTAAGTAATCGACAATTTTTTCTTGAAATAACTGGCGAGTATCGACGATGTGATGGGGAATGTCCAACTCTTCACAAAGCGAGGCAGCATCGACCATCCCCTCAGAGCAGCATTGACCTTTCCCCTTCATTAACCATAGGGTAAGACCAATGACTTCATATCCTTGATGATGTAGGATGGCGGCTGCGGTAGAACTATCCACTCCGCCGGAGAGGCCAACGACGACTTTGCTCATAAAATCCCATAAAAGGCCGCTATCTACAGAATTCGGCCCGATAGTAACAATCTCTTTCTAGGCTAACAGATCAAGTTGGAATTCATGGTCAAATTTATTGAGATTTTCCGTTGTTGTGGAAAATCGCTTTAATTTCCTGTGCTAGAGTGGCTAAAAACCTCTTGATCCTGCTTGGTGAGTGGATATCCCTGTATGGAAAATCTCCGATTCGGTGCGTTTAGTTCTAGGAATCGTGACTTGAGAAGAAAGGTGCGATCGCCTTACGGCTGGATAGGGGCGATTTTAGGCATGGGTTTTAATCTGGGAGTGGCGAGTTTGGGGCTGCTGCCTTCTTCATCCGGGGCGATCGCTCAAAGCCTTCCCCAACTGCCACTCATTCAACAATTTCCACAACTGCCGGTTCCCTCTGAGCAACCCCCCTTCTCCCCGGGACCGATTCCCCAATTTGACCTCCCTCCGGCCCCTCCTTCCCTGCCTCCGCTACCGAGTTCTAAGCGTTATGTGGTCTATATCCCCACCAATAACCCCATCGTCCTCGCCCAAGTTCGGTTAATCGAACCGGAGGCATTTATCAAGGATTTGGACGGAAAAACCGTGATTCAAGCGGGGATGTTTGTGAATAACTCCAATGCTTACCGACGGGCGCGAGAATTAGAACGATTGGTCGGGATTCGTTCGGCGATCGGCACCATTGAACCCATCTCCCCGGCGATCGCCTCTGCTGCTGGTCCGAGTGCATCTGTGGGCATTTCTAATCCCTATTTTGTAATCATTCCCGGCAACCCCAATGACTTTTCCCGGATTACCACTCAACTAACCACTGCCGGAATTGCCTCCCAAGAAATCTCCGTCCGCACGGTTCCCTTTGGACCCCATCTGGCGATCGGACCTTTCCCCAATCGCATCACCGCTCAACAAGAAAGCGGTTATATTCGTAATTTTGGCATTGATGCTCGCGTTCATCAATATGATTGATTACCCCAGAAACTCTCCAGGTTAAGCTCTAAAGTGCGTCTTGCAGCATTCTGACCTAGAGATAGCAAGTCTAGCGATAGGGAGCAAGATGCTCCCACTCCTGGGAGCCCTGGCTTTCTATTACCCTTTGCATTGCCCACTCATTCAGAAAATAGGACTGTGACTGCACAACAAAACCGCCAACATCAGATTCATCAATTGATCGTGACTGCAGCGCAAATGAGCGCCATTGAAGGACGACTCTTTACTGCGGGAATGCCGGTCGCTGCATTGATGGAAAAGGTGGCCCAAGCTATTTTTCAGCGCCTGGTTGCCCTCTATCCTCGTCCCAGAGTCCAACGAGTTGGGGTGTTGGTGGGTCCGGGTCACAATGGCGGAGATGCTTTGGTGGTG
>CAYUEH010000715.1:0-2985 GCA_964442465.1 uncultured Laspinema sp.
TTATCTGAAACAGCGCTTAAATTTGCCACTAACGGAGGAAGAGAAGCGTTTGGAACATTAGTAGGAATTCAGGAGGGAGCAATTCGGGAGCAATTAGGGCGATCGACTCCCTCCTCCTGGTTGCTAATCGGCCAATTTTACATCCATCCTAGATTAGTTTTGGCCTGATTTATAGCAATTCTTACCGGATTCCCACTTGCCGTTATTTTGTAACGTTTTGCTGGATTTTTCGCGTTAGGGTCAATAGACACAACATTGTCTCTCCATAAAGGACTTTCTCTTGACCAATTAATTAGAGCCAATTTGGAGACTTTGTTTGGATCAAAGCAAGAATCTGTTTTGTCATAAATACAATAGAGCAATTGCCCTAAAATCTCCATGCCAACACTTCTCCCTAATAGGTTTTCATTCTTGAAAGTGTCAATTTCATCAACCGTCAGATCCTCAGCACTCGTCTCAAAAATATGTCGAGTCTGAGTACATTCACCAAAAAATTGATTTAGGGCATTAATGAGTGCATCTGATGCTTCTTTAACACCATACTCTCTTAGCTCATTATTGGCATCCCCGGCAAAAGCGCAACTCACCAGTTTAGCTAGATAATTAGTGGTATAAATCAATTTCTTTTTGGAAGCAGGAGAACTTTTAATTTTTTCCGTCTTACCTCGAAACATGAAAACTTCATCAATGACTCGCTTAGTGATGCCGACCCGCCCTTCAAATTCCCCGAACGACAACAGCAGTGATTTATCAAGTTGCTTGGTTTGTGCCATATCTCTAAAATCAGTTTGGCACTGGTTAAAGTCGGGCTCTAAAACGATAGTAATGGGGAAATCATTATCGCCAATTACCTCGCCAGATTTACCTATAATCAAATCTTGGATTGCACTTTTACGATGTTGTCCATCTGTAATGTCTAACTTAACTCCCCGAGGAATGACAACTAAGCAAATCCCTCTTCCCAATTCTACGATCCTAATCTTGCTGGGATCGACATTTGCCGTTAGGGTTCCCAAAATCCAGGGTTTACCGTTGCTGGCACGCTTGAGAATATACTCTTTGATTTCCTCGGCATGACCCTTAACTTCTGGGCGATTTTTACCCGAATCGGGGTCGTTGTCACTAGAGGGTTTTGCTTGGAGAAGCGTCGGCAAATCATCGGCAGGGACATTGATTTGCACCATCTGCCGTTTCCCCTGGCGAAAAATCAGACCGGGATAACACTTTTCGCGATGATGCTTTGCGAAATAGGGTTCAAGCACCGGATCGAGGCGGGGAGGCGTTTCTGACTGGGGTAACAAGTCATCTGTCATCTTAAGTGGTGATGGGAGTAAAAAGCTGTACAATTATAACATACCCATTACCATTTAGAAAATATCAAGGAGTGTTGAGAACATGACAGAACAAGCCCAAATGTCACTTTTTCCGCCTCGGACTGTGGAGGAATTAGTCGAAGATATCGAAAACTTAACAAAAGAGATTCAAGCGCTCTACTGTTTAGACGAAATTCCGTGGATTATAGGATATTCAGGAGGGAAAGACAGCACGACAATATTGCAGTTAATTTGGAATGCGATCGCTGAACTTCCCTTATCAAAGCGAACCAAGAAAATTTACGTTATTACTACGGATACACTGGTTGAAAACCCAATTGTTTCAGCGTGGGTGCGTAAATCAATAGATAGAATGAAGGCAGCAGCTAGGGAACAAAAAATGCCATTTGAACCCCATCTGCTGAATCCACAAGTCAAAGATACTTTCTGGGTGTGTTTAATTGGAAAAGGCTATCCAGCACCTCGGCATGGATTTCGTTGGTGTACCGATCGCCTAAAAATTCAGCCAGTCAACCACTTTATCCGTGATGTAGTCAGAATTAGTGGGGAAACGATTGTTGTCTTAGGTACTCGCAAGGCTGAAAGTAGCAAACGCGCCATGACAATGCGAAAGCATGAAGCAGGTAGAGTTCGCGATCGCCTTAGTCCTAATGCTCGATTGCCTAATTCTTTAGTCTATAGTCCTATCGAAGACTGGCGCAATGATGAAGTCTGGATTTATTTGAATCAATGGTCAAATCCCTGGGGACAAAGCAATAAAGATTTATTTACGATGTATCGGGGTGCAACCGCAGACAATGAATGTCCCCTTGTCGTTGATACCACGACCCCAAGCTGTGGGGATTCTCGCTTTGGTTGCTGGGTTTGTACCCTTGTCAATCAAGATAAATCCATGCAAGCGATGATCCAAAATGATGACGAAAAAGAATGGATGATGCCACTGTTGGAAATTCGTAATGAATTAGATATTCATGAAGATCACGATAAACGAGACTTCCGTCGTATTTACGGAAAAGTTGAACTCTTTGAGCGGAATAATGAGGGAGACATGGCTGTTGTGCCTATTCCTGGACCTTATCTAAAACAATGGCGGGAGCATTGGCTGAAAAAAGTTCTATCCGCTCAAACTGTAATCAGAAAAAAGGGTCCCGAAGATATGCGAGACATCACTCTGATTACTTTGGGAGAACTCAGTGAAATTCGGAGAATTTGGCTGGAAGAAAAGCATGAATTTGATGATAGCTTGCCTAAGATTTATGAAGAAGTAACCGGGGAACCCTTTAAGGACCCTCGTCCTGGCGCTGGCAATCAGTTGTGGGGAAGTGATGAGTGGGAGGTGTTAGATGAAATCTGTAAACCGGATACGATGCACTTGGAATTAATGTCGAAGTTGATTGGGACGGAGTACAAGTATCATACTAAATCCCGGCGCAATGGGGTGTATGATGCGTTAGAAAAATGCTTTGAAAGTAGTTCGCGATCGCAGGAAGAAGCGATTGAAAATGCTCATTACAAGCGGCACCTAAAAACTGCTGCTCAGGAAGGGGATGTTTATGCGATTAAACAGCTCAAAAATCGGGATATGAAACCCTCGGCAACTGATGGGGATGTTGCTGGGATTAAACAGTTAAGTTGGGGAACGATGAAATAT
>CAYUEH010000716.1:0-2977 GCA_964442465.1 uncultured Laspinema sp.
TGATTGATACTTGTGTTCATTGTGGATTTTGTTTGTCTACTTGTCCGAGTTATCGGGTGATTGGCAAGGAAATGGATTCGCCGCGAGGACGGATTTATTTGATGGATGCGATCGCCAATGGGGAAGCGCCTCTGGCAGAGGGGACGGTGGAACATTTCGATACTTGTTTGGGATGTTTAGCTTGTGTCAGCACTTGTCCCTCGGGGGTGCAGTATGATAAATTGCTGGCGGCGACTCGTCCTCAAGTTGAGCGGAATTATGAACGGTCCCTAGGCGATCGCCTGATTCGCAGTCTCATCTTTAACCTATTCCCCTATCCCAATCGCCTACGTCCTTTCTTAGTTCCCCTTTATGTTTACCAAAAGTTGGGAATTCCCAAATTAGTGCGGCAAACGGGATTATTAAAGAAACTCTCCCCGCGATTGGCAGCGATGGAGTCAATTTTACCGAATATTACCCAGGAGTTTTTCAAGGGAAACTATCCCGATGTGATTCCGGCACAAGGGGAGAAACGGTATCGAGTGGGGATGTTACTCGGATGTGTACAGCGGTTATTTTTTAATCCGGTGAATGAGGCAACGGTGCGGGTTTTAACCGCCAATGGCTGTGAGGTGGTGATTCCCAAAGGACAGGGATGTTGTGCGGCTTTACCGGCACATCAAGGACAAGAAGAACAGGCACAGGCGATCGCCCGTCAAATGATTGATAGTTTTGAAGGCACTGAGGTTGATTTTATCATAATTAATGCGGCAGGATGTGGTCATACTTTAAAAGAATATGGTCACATTCTCCAGGATGACCCGAATTATCGAGAGAAAGCTCAAGCCTTTGCCAATCAGGTAAAAGATGTCCAAGAATTCTTGGCAATGGTGGGGTTAACGGCTGAACTTTCTCCCTTAACGGAAGGAAAATTAACCGTAGTGTATCAGGATGCTTGTCATCTGTTACATGGTCAAAAAATTAGTCAGCAACCGCGCCAAATTCTTAAGCAAATTCCCGGAGTTGAACTGAAAGAACCGATTGATGCGGCGTTATGTTGTGGCAGTGCGGGGGTTTATAATATGCTCCAGCCGGAGGTATCGGAAGAGTTGGGTCAGCAAAAAGTGGAGAATTTGCTGAATACTGGGGCTGAGTTAATAGCCTCTCCCAATCCCGGTTGTGCGTTGCAAATTCAAAAGCATTTGCAGTTAGCGGGTCACGATATTTCGCTGATGCACCCGATGGAATTATTAGATTTATCAATTCGGGGGGTCCGGTTGAAATAGGGGTGGGGGTGCGTCAGAATGTAGAGGTCCTGATGGGAGGAATGAGTGAGATTCTGACGCACCCTTGAGAACTAAAAAACTAGCACACTGATAAAAAGTAGACACAGTTTCGATGGGGTTGGGGAAATCGGTTTAAGTCAAGTCTTGGATCAGTCTTTCCAACTCGTTGCGGAGTTGGCGGGTATTGGGGTTGGCGGGTTCGATTTCCAGGGACTTATCAAAGGCGAGGAGGGCTTGTTGCAGCAGGGGAACCGCTTCGTCGGGATTGGGTTGTTCTCCAGCAAAGAGGATGAGGGACCCGCCAAAATTGAGCCAGCCACTGGCTTCGGTTCTGTCCCCCCAGTTGCCATCGCCGGTGAGTGCGCGGCGACAGGATTCTACGGCGTCTTGATAGCGATCGAGTTCCAAGAGGGCGACGCAGCGGTTGGTTAACCCGAGGGAATAGTCAGGTTTGAGGGTAACCGCCCGATCGCAAGCGGCGATCGCCTCGGTGAAGCGCTCTTGCTCAACCAGATTGCTACATTCGTTTCCCCAGGCTTTATGGGTATTTTCTGGGGCTTGGGCGATTTCAGCCGTGGCATTCACCGCCCCATCGGAGTTAAGTTCCGAATCAGGGGCAGTGGCAGAGAAGACAGGCATTTCCAGACACAGACAGGCTGCTACCGTGAGCAGTCCAGATCCAAAGAGATGGGGTTTCATTGTTACGATTTGTGAACGGAGGAGTTTACTTTGACTATGAAACCACACCTGTTACCTAAAATGTCAAGTTTAATGATAAGATTTTAGCCCGGGTTTTTCTGATTAGAGAAAGTTATAGCGGGGGGTGAGGATGACTTATATGATGTCCCTTCGATGAGTTCCTTAGAAACCGGATTTCTGCCAGAATCTCTGCATTTTTGGCCAAAATTGTCAAAAGAAATCCGGTTTCTGGCCCCCTGGTCCAATTAAAAACCGGGTTTTTGCCAGAATCTCTGCATTTTTGGCCAAAATTAAGGAGAGAAACCATCTTGTTCCCTTTGATCTCCCGTTCATGGAGACGCGCACTCTATAAACCGAAATTGCCCCTACTCAGGATCGGGGAAATGCCGCCCGAGCCTGGAGCCTGAGCGGAAAAAATTACGACTGGAGCAGTCGCGAATCTATTGAGTGAGATAAAAAAGGTTCGATCGCCCAGTAAACAGAAGCGGATCACAGTGGCGATCGCGCTTTCAAAAGATCAGGTGAGGAATCAGCCAGAGTCGGCTGGGAATAGCTTACGCACTCACTTTGAGCCATCCGCGCCGCACGGCATAAAACAAGCGATGGACGAGCAACGCATCTTCCCGACTCAGGGCATTATTCAGTAACGCCACCTGAAGGCGATGCTGTTCGATCGCGGTTAGTTTCCCAGAAAACCAGGCTTGCGCGAACAGCTCAGTGAGGTTATCTTCCAGATTCAGAGTAGGTGCTGGCATAAGTTCGGATTCAACTCTACTGCGCTTCTAGTGTGCAGCACCAAGTTGAGGTGAGCCGTGATTTGAGTATTACTTCCCCCGTGGATTAATCACCTGTAGTTGTGATTCAAATCGCAGCACATTGAGATTTCCTGTAGAGGCGGGGTGGATTCTCAAAATCTGCGTAAGTCCTTATCCAGTGTTGTTTTTAGTCGGATTTATCCGATTTAAACGACTGAAAGTTTTATCCCGTGGTGTTTTTTAGTCGGATTTATCTGA
>CAYUEH010000717.1:0-2973 GCA_964442465.1 uncultured Laspinema sp.
ATTATTCTTGAACAAAACTTCAAAAAAAGCTATAATATTGAGTTTGGCAGTCAAAGGCGCGATCGCGTCGGAGACCTGACCCGTCGTGTAGCCTCAAAAAAGGGTAAAGTCAGCCGTGGTAGTACAAGCGTCCAACAACAGAACCTACGAAGCCAAAACTCAAGAAATTGCCAAGCAACTCCTGGCGGCAACCCAGGAAAAGCGCTCATTTTTCGCCCAATTGCAAGACCAAATGCGCTGGGATGATAAAATACTCGATTGGGCGATGAGCAACCCCGGTTTACGGGTCCAGCTATTTCGCTTTATTGACTGTCTCCCCGCCTTACGAAGCAAACCCGAAATTGCCCGTCACTTACAAGAATATTTAACCGTCGAAGAAGTCGAACTCCCCGACGCCCTCAAAAAACTGATTGGGTTTAGTGGAGGGGACTCAGTTCCCGGTCAAATTGCCGCCACCACCGTATCCACTGCCGTAGAAACCCTGGCGCAAAAATACATTTCCGGGGAAAACATTAAGCAAGCCCTGAAAACCATTGAACGTCTTCGCAAAGACAAAATGTCCTTTACAATGGACTTGCTTGGGGAAGCAGTGATTACCGAAGCTGAGGCGCAATCTTATCTGGAACGCTACCTAGATTTGATGACTCAACTCACCGATGTTGCCAAAAAATGGTCTAAAGTTCCGCAAATTGATGAAGCCGATGGAGAAACCATTCCCCAAGTGCAGGTTTCTGTCAAATTAACGGCATTTTATTCCCAATTTGACCCGATTGATGCTGAGGGCAGTGAAGCGCGAGTTATCGATCGCATTCGTACCCTCCTGCGTCATGCCCAATCCGTCGGGGCAGCGGTCCATTTTGATATGGAACAGTATCATTATAAAGACCTCACCCTGTCCATTCTCAAGCGATTGCTGATGGAAGAAGAATTCCGCAGTCGCACAGATATTGGAGTCACTTTGCAAGCCTATTTACGCGATAGCAAACAAGATTTGCAAGGATTGATTGACTGGGCCAAAGAACGGGGAAATCCAGTAACGGTGCGTCTGGTAAAAGGTGCATATTGGGACCAGGAAACCATTAAAGCCATTCAAAAACATTGGCCGCAACCTGTTTATAACGACAAGGCAGCAACCGATGTTAATTTTGAACAGATGACCGAGTTGCTGTTAGAAAATCATGAATATTTGTATGGGGCAATTGGGTCTCATAATGTCCGATCGCAAGCCCATGCGATCGCCATTGCCCAAACCCTGAATATCCCTCGCCGTCGCTTTGAAATGCAAGTGCTTTACGGCATGGGAGATAAACTCGCCAAAGCCTTGGTGCAACAGGGATATCGGGTGCGCGTTTATTGTCCTTATGGGGATTTACTCCCGGGGATGGCTTATCTAATTCGCCGCTTGCTGGAAAATACCGCCAATAGTTCATTTGTGCGGCAAAGTCAGGAAGATCGCCCGATTGAAACTTTAATCGGTCCCCCGCAACCGAACGGGGATGAGCCGATCGCCATTCACAACAAAGCCTTACCCAATGCCGCACCCGATCGCGATTATGCTGATACCAAAGAACGGGAAGAAGCAGCAGCAGCATTAGCCTCGGTTCGCCAACAATTGGGTAAAACTTATCTGCCTTTAATTAATGGCGATCGCGTTAATGCACCGAATACCGTAAACTCCGTTAATCCCTCCAATCCCAGCGAAGTGATTGGCACAATTGGGTTAATGTCTGTGGAACAAGCGGATCGGGCAGTCGCTGCTGCAAAATCCGCCTTAACTCAATGGCGAACCACCCCCGCAGGCGATCGGGCGAACTTGCTTCGCAAAGCCGGAGAATTAATGGAACAACGCCGCCATGAATTATCCGCCTGGATGGTATTAGAAGTCGGCAAACCGTTACGGGAATGTGATGCAGAAATCTCCGAGGGAATTGATTTTTGTCGCTATTATGCCGATGAAATGGAACGACTCAATAGCGGGGTGAATTACGATGTCGCCGGAGAAACCAACCGCTATCATTATCAACCCCGGGGAATTACCGTTGTCATTTCTCCCTGGAATTTCCCCTTTGCCATTCCGGTGGGGATGACGGTTGCTTCCTTGGTTGCTGGAAATTGCACCTTATTAAAACCGGCGGAAGTATCATCGGTAATTGCGGCTAAATTTGCAGAGATTTTAGTCGAAGCGGGAATTCCCTCGGGAGTCTTTCAATATGTCCCTTGTAAAGGTTCAAGCGTAGGTTCTCATCTGGTGAAACATCCCGATGTGAATACCATTGTGTTTACCGGGTCCCAAGAAGTTGGCTGTCAAATTTATGCAGAAGCGGCAATTTTGCAACCGGGACAAAAACACCTGAAAAAGGTGATTGCCGAAATGGGTGGCAAAAATGCGGTGATTGTGGATGAAAGTGCGGACCTCGATCCAGCAGTGGCAGGGGTGGTGCAATCGGCGTTTGGATATAGTGGACAGAAATGTTCGGCTTGTTCGCGGGTGATTGTGTTAGAACCTGTGTATGAAACTTTTGTGAATCGGTTAGTTGCAGCCACGCGATCGCTGAATGTGGGGGTAGCAGAGGAACCGAGTACCCAAGTGGGGCCCGTGATTGATGCCAATGCGCGCGATCGCATTCAAGGCTATATTGCCAAAGGGAAAGCAGAGGCGGAATTAGTCCTAGAAATGGAAGTTCCAGAAACCGGCTATTTTATTGGACCCACGATTTTTAGTCATGTGAAACCGGATGCGGCGATCGCCCAAGAAGAGATTTTTGGTCCCGTGTTATCGGTGATTCGGGCTAAAGATTTCGATGAAGCGTTAGCCATTGCCAATGGGACGAATTTTGCCCTCACTGGCGGGTTATATTCGCGCACCCCTTCTCATATTGATCGCGCCTACGCCGAGTTTGAGGTGGGGAATCTCTATATTAACCGAGGGATTACCGGGGCGATCGTGGCGCGGCAACCCTTTGGTGGGTTTAA
>CAYUEH010000718.1:0-2967 GCA_964442465.1 uncultured Laspinema sp.
GAATAGGAGAAGGAATGATCGATCTGAGTGAAGCCCTCGAACCGATCGCCAGTCAATTTCGCAGTTTAGGATTGCCTGAGCCGATTGTGCATTGGGGACATCCCCTAATGATGGGAATTGTGATATTTGTAATGGGTAGCTATGTCGGCTGGTCCGGATGGCGCGGACGAGTTGCAGCGGATAAGGATGCCGCAATTAAGGCCCGCAGCGACCACCGTAAACTGGCCCCTTGGATGTTCCTATTTATGGCACTGGGTTATACCGGAGGAGTTTTATCTCTGGTGATGCAACGACAGCCCATTTTAGAAAGCCCTCATTTCTGGACGGGTTCGATATTATTGGTGTTGTTAGCCCTGAATGGAGCGATGTCTTTGGGATTTCAGGGCGATCGCCTCACCCTGCGGGCCGCTCATGCCTATATAGGAACCGTGGCCCTTGGGCTAATGTTGCTTCATGCTCTGCTCGGATTAAAACTGGGTCTATCTATATCTATATAGAAGAGGAAAACGCAACCTGATGACTTCTGCCCCTTTAGTCGTTCTGTGTTTAGCCTACATTTTAGGATTGCTCTGCACCCGCTTTATCTGGGGAGGAGTAGTGGTCCTGACTTTGACGGGAGCGATCGCCGCTATCCTGTTGCTGAAAGTACCATTTCCCAAACGTCTTGAAGTCCTCAAAGCCGGGTTACAACCCAGAATTTGGCTAATTGCAGGAGCAATTGGGTTTCTGGCGACCCTCTATTTACCCCTGCGGCAGCCACAAATCGGCGTCAATGATATCAGTCGGTTTGTGGCTGCCTCCGATGCCCCCACTCAGCAGCAACTGGTGAACGTCTTCGGAAAAGTCGCCAGTGAACCCCGACTAACCCGCAGCAACCGGATTCAATTCTGGTTTGAACCCAACCAAGTGATTGAAATTGTCGGGACCTCCGGGCGGGGGGGTAGCGATACTGCCAAAACCCAAACCGTTACCGGCAAGCTCTATGTCACCGTTCCCTTACTTCAAGGCACCGGCTTATATCCGGGTCAACGGGTGGAGGTAACGGGTCGATTGTACTTGCCTCAACCGGCAGCAAATCCCGGAGGGTTTGACTTTCAGGCTTATTTGGCAAGAGAAGGGACTTTTGCGGGGTTAGCGGGACGGCAGGTGAATTTTCCGTCCAGTGCAGGCTCCCCTCCTACCTGGGGAATGTGGCAACTGCGACGACGAATTCTGCGTGCTCAAGTTCGGGGATTGGGAGTGCCAGAAGGTCCCGTGCTCAGTGCAATGGTGTTAGGGAGACGGGCGGTGGATCTACCCCATGACATCCGCGAACGGTTTATGCAGGTGGGTTTAGCCCATGTTCTAGCCGCTTCAGGATTTCATGTGGCGGTTATTTTAGGATTGGTGCGGGCTGTCACCCGCCGGTTTTCTGAGAAAGCCCAATTTGGATATGGGGCGGCAGTTTTAATTATCTATGTGTTTGTAACCGGGGGTTCACCATCGGTTTTACGAGCGGCATTAATGGGTTCTGCGGCATTATTGGCTCCCTTAATGCAGCGTCAGGTGAATGCTTTGGGGTCTCTGCTACTGGCAGCGACCTTTTTGCTAATTTGGAATCCCCTGTGGATTTGGGATTTAGGATTTCAAATGAGTTTTTTGGCGACTCTGGGGTTGTTAGTCTCGACTCCAGCAGTTTTAAAGCGGTTGGATTGGTTACCTCCGGCGATCTCCTCTTTGATTGCGGTGCCGATCGCCGTGTCGGTGTGGGTGCTACCCCTGCAACTCTATACCTTTGGGGTATTAGCTCCTTATAGTATTAAATTAAATATTCTCTTATCGTTGCCCTTGGCGGGGATTACCCTGGGGGGATTTATCAGTGCGATCGCCGCTGCAATCTGGCCTCTAGCGGGAACGGCAGTCGCCTGGTTGCTGTATTATCCCCTGAAATTAACCATCGCCATTGTCGAATTTGTCAGCCAATTACCCGGGAATTCCATTGCCACAGGAACGCTCTCGATTGTGCAACTGGTGATCCTTTATGGAATTGTGGTGTCGGTGTGGCTGATTCCGTGGTTGCATCAAAAACGGCGATGGATGTTGGGATTGCTGTTTGCCGTGGGTTTGGTGGTGGTGCCGGTGTTCTATGCTCAGACGAGGGTATTTCAGATTACGGCCCTGGCAACGCGGGGAGATCCGGTTTTGGTGGTTCAAGATCGGGGGAAAGCGATTGTGATTAATAGTGGGGATGAGGCGACGGCACGATATGCGGTGTTGCCGTTTCTGCGACAACAGGGGGTGAATCAAATTGATTGGGCGATCGCGACAACGCCGGTGAATTACCGGAGTGGGTGGTATCAGGTTTTGGATAGTTTGCGCGTGCGGGTATTTTCTTCCCCAGAAACTGGCCCCCATCAGACGGGCGATCGGCCCTTGTTGACGACTTTAAGCAATCGCAAAGGGTCTTATCATCCTTTACCCGTCGGGCAAACTCTGGCAGTGGGGACAACGGGCGTTCATGTGGTGAGTCTGAAGCCCCCAGTGGTGCAGTTCCAGATTCGCAATCAAATGTGGTTTTTATTGGGGGATTTGAATCCTTCGGAACAAAGCCGTTTAGTGACAGCGGGTGCGTTGTTGGAGGGAGAGAATGGGGAGTCACCGTTGCGGGTGTTGTGGTGGTCCGGGGAACAGTTGGCTCCTTATTTAGTGGAGGCGCTGCAACCGTCTGTGGCGATCGCCTCTTCTGATGAGATCGATCCGGAGACAGAACGATTACTGCGGCAACGGAATACTCAAATTTATGCGATCGGTCGGGAGGGGGCGATTCAGTGGAATTCCCGGGATGGCTTTGGCTCAACCTTGGATCCTCGGGAAAATGAAAATCTTTTTCTCTAGGGCTTCCCAAACCGGGTGAGATAGGGTAATATGAGCAATTGGAGAGGTGGCAGAGCGGTTGAATGCGGCAGACTCGAAATCTGTTATGGTGTC
>CAYUEH010000719.1:0-2965 GCA_964442465.1 uncultured Laspinema sp.
ACCCCTCCAAATACACCTTGACAGGGCTAGATCTTGAACCCCCAAGGTTCACGAAGGGCCGCCAATGAAAATGTCCCGCACCCTGACTGGGACACAGGCATGAGTCATTTGCGCCACCTGCATCGGTTCTCCTTTTCCACAGAGATTGGTGCCACACTGAATCTGCTCAGATTTGGGCCCGATCGCATCTACACTTTTCCAAAAATCCGTAGTCATCGCCTGATAGGTGACATCTTTCAACATCCCCACGATTTTCCCTTTTTTGACTTGCCAAAAGGCATCCCCGCCAAATTGAAAATTCCGCCGTTGTTGGTCGATGGAATAGCTGCCAATCCCATCAATTAAAATCCCATCCTCGGTATCGGCGATCGCTTCGGCAAGGGTCGCGGTATGACTCCCCCCATCCCGTCCCGGTTCTAACCCCAGATTGGGAATCCGCACCATCGGCACGTTATACCAACTATCGGCATAGGCACATCCATTACTACTCCCCCGTCCCAGGCGCGCTGCGGTTTCGCGATCGGTGAGATAATCCACTAAAATCCCATCCTTGACAACGTACCATTCTTGTGATATAACTCCTTCATCGTCATATCCCATTGTTCCCCGTCCCCCCGGTTGGGTGCGATCGGCCTTAAAATTAACCCAAGGGGCCGCATATTGTAGGCTTCCCAAGCCATCGGTGGTGGCAAAGCTGGTCCCAGCAAAGTTCGCTTCATAACCATACACGCGATCGAGTTCCGTGGGATGTCCGACGGATTCATGAATGGTGAGAAACAGGTTGGTGGGTTTGAGGATTAAGGTGGTTTTAATTCCCGAAGGTCCTTTGGGCGCATGAACTTTGGCGATCGCCTCCGTTGCCACTCGGTCCACTTCTCCCAACAAGTCCGCCCGGTCAATATGTTCATAGCCACAATTCAACGGAGGCCGTTCATAACTGCGACTTTGGGCATCTCCATTGGCAATCGCGGTACAATTATATCCCGGATAACTGCGGTAAATCGTTTGTTCAATCAACGACCCTTCCGTTGAAGCAAAAATTTTCTGTTCCTGGGTAAAGCGCAGGAAAGACGACGCTTTTTTAATCCCGCGATCGCCATACCCTAACAACCGCTCATTAATCTCTAACAACAACGCCGCTTGCTCCTCAATGGGAATCGTAAACGGATCAATGGCAATCGGCGTCCTGTAACTATCCCGATAGGCATCTACCGGGACTAACTTCACCGGAGTCTGTTGCGTGAGGTGACTGCCTTTGGCAATCTCCACCGCGAGGGCCACAATTCGTCTAACTTCTGCTGAATTCCTGCGGGGACTTGCCGCAAATCCCCAAGACCCTTGATATAAAACCCGCACCCCAAATCCAGCACTCACCCGATCGCTCAAGTTGCTTAAGGAGCGATCGCGCGCGGTTAGACTGCGATCGCGATAACGACACAGACGGATCTCCCCATACTCACACCCCGCTTGCCGAATCAAGGCGATCGCCTCGGTGGCTAAATCCTGATGGGTGATCTGAGTTGGCGCTTCTAACATAACGGATTCCCAATGAGTTGTTTCCCTTAATTTTATAACGCTTCTCCAGCATTCGTGTAGGGGCAGTAGATGGACTGTCCCATCTGTAATATCAGACCCTAACTGTAGAGGCGATTCGCGAATCGCCTCTACAGTTAGGGTTTAGCCTCCAAAAATGTGGAAGTCATATTAGTTTCTAAACTTCCCTGACTCTCTAATAATGTCACCGTCGCATCGGCAATCCGTTGTGCGGAACCGATAAAAAAGTCTTGATTAATCTGAAGGGGAGTATCACTGGGTTGATGGTAGTGAGGCGATCGCAAATTCCCCGTATCTGTCACTAAAACTGCCCCAATCCCGTGATACCAAAAGGGCGCATGATCGCTTCGCAAGGTATCAGGAATTAACAACCCTTTAAAGGGAACCGGCAAGGTATAAACCGGCGGTAAATCCGCAGCCGTTTCCATCAGGAACACTTCCAGCAGAGGTAAATGTTCCGTATCTCCAATCACCGCTACAAAGTCACCGCGATCGCTCGGCGGTTGTATAGAAAGTTGACTGGGATAATCCTGACATCCGGCTTGATAACAAGCATATCCCACCATATCTACTACAATAGCACCGCGTAAGTCTGCGACTAAATTCGGATCCCTGGCAAAGGCAAAACTGCCATGTAATCCGATTTCTTCTAAATCAAAAAAGGCCAACTCTAGCGATCGCTCAGTTTGCCGGTCCTGCAACAGTCGCGCCACTTCCAACAACACCGCCACCCCACTGCCATTATCACTGGCACCGGCAGAACCGGGAACGGTATCATAATGTGCGCCAAGGAGAATACTTCCCGATTCGGGATTCCTCCCCGGTTTTTTGGCAATCAGGTTGATTCCGTCTGCAAAGGGTTGAGATTGCGGAGTCCATCCGGCTGCTACAAGGCGATTGCGGATATACTCTCGGGACTCTTCTCGACTATCTGGGGTTGAGCGATCAAAGGCTAATGCTTCTAAATCGGCCATCAGGCGACTGGGGACGACTGCTGGCGCCCGTCTGAACTCCATACTCAGGGGACTGGGTTCGGGAAGGGTGGGGACTGGATCTGCCGGTGGCTGTGAGAGGGGAGCATTTGGGGGATCATCAAAGGATACCGGGGATTGAGGGCGAGTCAGACTCACTAAGATGATAGCGATCGCACTCAGCAGGCACAGCAGCAGAATCCAGATTTTTTGTCTCATGGTTGCAGGTTAATCTAATCCGATAAAGCAGGCACCGACATTGCCGGTTGCGGTACATCTCTTATTATGGATTATTGGAGTGCGAGCATCTTGCTCGCTCATACTACTCAATAGCGAGCAAGATTCTCGCACTCCTTGAACGCTAGCCCTGTCAAGGTGTATTGATTTGTAGGGGCGCTTCGAGAAGCGCCTGTCCAAGAAATAACGATTTTTCGTCATTA
>CAYUEH010000720.1:0-2964 GCA_964442465.1 uncultured Laspinema sp.
TAGCCGGTTCTGAAAATAGGGCTTGAAAACTATTGCGCCGCTCTTCTGGAGATTCCGATGCTACCTTTCCCCACAAACTTTCCCAATAGAAAAAAGCGAATCCGGCAAATCCGCGATCGCGAGCAACTTTGACCCTATCTTCTATCTCTGCAAAGGAAATAGAACGTTTCATGGTTCCCGTTAAAATCCCTACTCCCACCCGAGTTAAATTCCGGGCATACCACACGGTCGAAATATCTAACTCGGTCTCAAATCGACTCAATTCTGCATGATAAACCTGTAAAAATAACTCATCAATCCATCCCGATTCCACCCAGGTTAACCAATCTTGTAAATAGTGGCGATAGGCAAAACTTTGAGAATTGGCGGCTAGGGAAATGGAACAATTGGGATTGACAAATTGCACCGCTTGGTAGATGCGTTCCATAAAATCATTAATCTTATTCGCCCGCCAGCGGACCCACTCAGCATTATGGGGATTGCTGGGAGGAGAATATCCCCAATGTTCGGCTTGATAGAGGGCGATGGTGTAAGGGTCATATCCTAACTCCACCGGCAAGCCAAAATTATCATCAAATTGAATCGCATCAATGGGATAATTAGCCACCACTTCCACAATTAACCGCAGGAGAAAATTTTGGACCTCGGGATGGAGGGGATTTAACCAAACCTGCTGAATCGTTAAGGGATTTTCGTTAAAAATTGGGGCTAATTCTTCCTCTCGGAGATTCTCGCTGTTATCCTGGTGTCGAGTTACCCAGTCTGGATGCCGGTTCACTAAGGCTGAGTTTGCCGGTGCCATGAACCCATACTCAAACCAGGGAACTACCCGCAACCCCAAAGACTGTCCATCGGCGATAATTTCCCCGAGGACATCGTTACTACCCCGCATCAGGGAGAGTAACCAATCCTGCGATCGCCCAGTTACCTGTTTAGAGGCTACACTGGGATAAAAAGTCTGCCCCCGATTCCAAACTACGGGGTAAACTGTATTAAAATTAAGGTCGGAGAGTTCCTGCAAGGCATGATGAACGGCCCCAGGCACAAACAAGACATCACTCCCCACATTGGTCAACCAGACCCCACGAATTTCTTCTCGCGCTGGAGTTTCAGATGTAGCAATATGGGGGATAAACCCTATCGACCAGGCGATCGCCACAACTAAACCCAAGGCGACATTTAAGCATCTGCGAACGTTGCGGTTCATTTCGTAGCCACACTTAACCGTTGATCTGGACCTACCCTGCCCAACTTTATGAAAACACCCATCTAACTGTGAACTCTAGTCGTTAATTTTTGTTAAGATTAACCCAATACAGCCAACACCGGACGGATAGTGCGGCCCCCAGATGCCCCGATCGCGTCTGTTTTTCCGGATCCGTCGCTGAACTTGCCTTTGTTCCATCTGCCTTGGAGATATTTGATGCTACGACTCGAACATATTAGTAAAATTTACCCGACTGGCGAAGTTCTCAAAGATATTAACTGGGAAGTCAAACCGGGCGATCGCATTGGTTTAGTCGGCGTCAACGGGGCCGGAAAATCTACCCAACTCAAAATCGTTGCCGGGGAAATCGAACCCACTGCCGGAGAAATTATTCGTCCCTCCAACCTCCATATCGCCTACCTCACCCAAGAATTCGAGGTAGACCCCACCCGGACAGTCCGAGAAGAATTTTGGACCGTCTTTACCGAGGCAAACCAAGTCCAGCATGACTTGTTGCACGTCCAACACGCGATGGAAACCGCTTCCGAGGCAGAACTGGACAAACTCATCCACAAACTGGATAAACTGCACCGCAAATTTGACGCCTTAGATGGTTATACCCTAGAAGCGCAAATCGAGAAAATCCTGCCGGAAATGGGATTTGTCGCAGAAGACGGCGATCGCCTCGTCAGCGCCTTCAGTGGCGGTTGGCAAATGCGGATGAGTTTAGGCAAAATTTTGTTACAGAGTCCTGACTTATTGCTGCTGGATGAACCGACAAACCATCTGGACTTAGAAACCATCGAATGGTTAGAAACCTACCTCAAGGGATTAATCACCCCAATGGTAATTGTCTCCCATGACCGAGAATTCCTCGATCGCCTCTGCACCCAAATTGTCGAAACCGAACGAGGCGTCTCCAGCACCTACCTCGGCAACTATTCCTCGTATTTAGAGCAAAAAGCCTTCAACCGCGAAGCACAACTGAGCGCCTACGAACGCCAACAGAAAGAACTAGAAAAACAACAAGTCTTCGTTGAGCGATTCCGCGCCAGTGCCACCCGCAGTACCCAAGCAAAAAGCCGGGAAAAGCAACTCGATAAAATCGAACGCATCGAAGCACCTGAAGGCACTTTAAAAACCCTCCGGTTCCAATTTCCCCCAGCGCCTCGCAGTGGACGAGAAGTCGTAGACATCAAAAACTTGGTGCATACCTACGACGACAAAATCCTATTTTTAGGCACGGATTTGTTTGTCGAACGAGGCGATCGTATCGCCTTTTTAGGACCCAACGGTTCAGGCAAATCCACCCTGCTGCGAATGATTATGGGAATGGAAAAAGCCAACGAAGGCAGCATCCAACTCGGACAACATAACGTCATTCCCGGCTATTTTGAGCAAAACCAAGCCGAAGCCTTAGAACTCACAAAAAGCGTCATGGACACCATTCATGACGAAGTACCCGACTGGAAAAACGAAGAAGTTCGCACCTTACTCGGACGATTTCTCTTCAGTGGAGACACCGTATTCAAACCCGTAGAAGCCCTCAGTGGAGGAGAAAAAGCCCGTTTAGCCTTAGCAAAAATGCTCCTACGTCCCGCTAACTTGCTACTCCTAGACGAACCCACAAACCATCTAGACATCCCTGCCAAAGAGATGCTAGAAGAAGCCCTCCAAAACTACGATGGCACCGTAATCATCGTCTCCCACGACCGTTATTTTATCTCCAAAGTCGCCAATAAAATAGTCGAAATCCG
>CAYUEH010000721.1:0-2960 GCA_964442465.1 uncultured Laspinema sp.
ATTTCCCCTCTAACTGCAACAGGCGCTCGATGCGAGCTTCGGTGGTGGGATGGGTGGAAAAGAGCTTAGAGGTCAACTTCTTGCCCGAGAATCCATTCATGATTAAGAGGGGTTCAAAGGCGGGATTCCCGTTGAGGGGAAGTTGTCTAGCATTTTGGTCGAGTCGTTGTAAGGCGCGAGCTAAAGCGCGGGGGTTGCCGGTGAGTTGGGCGGCACCGGCATCGGCAGCAAATTCGCGGGTGCGAGAAATGCCGAGTTGAATCACTGTGGCGGCGACTGGCGCGACAATGAGCATTAACAGTCCAGCAAAGGGATTGGAGCCATTGTCATCGCGACCGATCGGGAGGAACCAAAAGGCCATTTGTGCCAGGAAGGAGATGCCTCCGGCGATGGTGGCGGCAACTGCTTGGGTGAGGGTATCGCGGTTTTGGATGTGGCTGAGTTCGTGAGCGATGACGGCTTCGAGTTCATCGGCAGGGAGTAGGCTCATAATACCTTGCGTGACGGCGACGGCGGCATGATCCGGGTCTCTTCCGGTGGCAAAGGCATTGGCGGATTGAGAGGGAACGATATAGAGCGCAGGCATGGGTAAACCCGCCCGATCGCTCAGGTTTTGGACCATCATCGCCAGTTCCGGTGCTTGCGCGGGACTGACGGGTTTAGCACCATAAGCGGTTAAGGCAATGCGATCGGAATAGTACCAGGACCCAAAGTTGGTGAGGGCTGCTAATATCACTCCGAAGAAGGCTCCTGTGGTCCCGCCAATGGCGTAACTCACGGCAATCAGGAGTCCACTGAGCAAACCTAACAGGGCAACGGTTTTAAAATGATTCATCGTTATGCCTCCAGAAAGGGCAACAAGGGAGCGCCGCCCTCTCATCACAAACTGGGGGCGCTATAGTCATTATTATCCCGGCCCTAGGCAATTCACAGGTAGAAAACGCCCCTGGGGGGGTACGGATTCGCTCACCTTGCCGGGGCGCTGTGGGGTGGTTTTGTGAAGGCAAACAATAGTTCTGGAGCAAACATGGGGATAATAAGGTTGAACAATCTTCAGGGAATGGGGAGGAGCTTGAAGCGGTGGTGTGTGCCAGCAAAACCAGAAATCGTGCTTTATTAAAGGCAATTCCCGATGCCATCTTTTGGATCCATAAAGATGGCACTTGTCTTGATTATCAACCGCCTAAGAATTTTACTCTGTGGGCGGGTTGCAGAAATTCAGGGCAGAAGTTGCAGCCGGAAGGGATAGACAATTTGAGCGATCGCAGCTATGTCGGTAAGAAGTGGTGGGAAATTTGGCCTTTAGAAGTGATTCAGCAATGTAGAGAGTTCCTAGAGCGGGCGATCGCCACTCTAAGCGAGCAAATCGTTGAAGTAGAATTAAGTGGAAAAGATTCTCTATGTTCTCTCCAATTTCCCCAGGTCCATTCGATAAATTCTCTTCCCTATTTCCCCTCAATTCATGAAATTCAAATTGTTCCCAGCAGTGAGGATGAAGTCTTAGTCCTAGTGCGAGATTTAACTCAAGTCAAACAGACTGAATCACAACTCCGGCATGAACTGGAACGGAAAGCCTTACAGTTACACCAAACTGCCCGGGCGTTAGAGGCAGAAAAAGCCCATCGCCAACAAATTGAAGAAATCTTGGCCTTTACCCAGTTTTCCCTAAATCGCGCTGGCGATTCCGTGTTTTGGGTTAACTCCAATGCCCAATTCTTTTATGTCAATGAAGCCGCTTGTTTATCTTTAGGGTATTCCCGAGAAGAGTTGATTTTAATGACTATTCATGATATCAACTTGGATTTACCCAAAAATGTTTGGTCCGATTATTGGGATGAAATCAAGCGACATGGTTCTTTTACGATTGAATGTTATCATCGAACCAAAGAAGGGAAAAGATTCCCGGTAGAAAGTACCGTGAATTATCTGGAATTTAATGGACAAGAATATAACTGTATTTTGGCGCGAGATATTACCGATCGCAAGCAAGTCGAAGCGCAATTACTAGAAACCAAAGCAGCAGCAGAAGCGGCTAATCGGGCCAAAAGCACCTTTTTGGCGAATATGAGCCACGAACTGCGAACCCCGCTCAATGCCATTATTGGGTATAGTGAACTCCTCCAAGAAGATGCCCGAGATATTGGGATTAATGATTCAGAATTTCTGGCTGACCTGCGCTCAATTAATACGGCAGGGAAACATCTGTTGGCTCTAATTGGGGATATTTTAGATTACTCTAAAATTGAATCAGGGAAAATGCAACTGTTTTTAGAATCCTTTGACTTAGACCAGGCTATTACCCAAATTTGCCACACCACTCAACCCCTAGCTGAGAAAAATTCTAACCAATTGGTGGTGCAGTTGAGTGGGGAACTGGGTCCGATGTATGCTGACTTAACCAAGATGCGACAAATTCTCTTCAATTTACTCAGTAATGCGGCTAAGTTTACTCGTAATGGGAAGATAGAGATGGTCGTCACAAAACAACTCCGGAGTGCGATTCCTCTGGCCCTCACCCGAGAGCAAGAATCGAGTTTAAATGATTTATTTGTCGTATTCCAAATCTCTGACACAGGCATTGGCATGAGTCAAGAGCAGTTAGATAATTTGTTTCAAGCATTTATGCAGGCAGATGCGTCTACAACCCGAGAATATGGAGGGACTGGGTTGGGTTTGGCAATTAGTCGATTGTTTTCTCAGATGATGGGAGGAGATATTCTAGTGCAGAGTGAGTTGGGGGTGGGTTCAACCTTTACGGTTTATCTCCCGATGGAAGTCAAGTTACCTCAACCGGATGAACATGATTGGCAGGAACCCAATGTTTCTACAGGGGCGATCGCTCGTCCATCATTGAGGGGGGATGAAGTTTTAGAGCAATCCAAACCTTAAATAGAGCAGGATGTTCGCAATCTGTAACAGCGAACCCTAAATGTAGAGGTATCCTGTGCGAATCGCCTCTA
>CAYUEH010000722.1:0-2957 GCA_964442465.1 uncultured Laspinema sp.
GGACGACGGGCGCGAATTTCAATTTGACCAAACCCGACGCCAATCAAGTGCTGAATGTAGTCTTCGTAAGAGAGTGCACCGGATAAGCAGAGGGCGCGTAACCGTTCATCCTGTTGGAGATGAGGGGGAATGGGACGGGTGGCGATCGGGTCACTCATAATCAATCGTCCCCCGGGTTTCAAGACGCGATAGGCTTCCGATAATGCCTGTTGCAAATCTTCCGGTTCAAAGATATTAAATAAACAGTTTTGCGCCACCACATCCACAGAAGCATCCGGCATTGGCAAGGCAAAGGCATCTCCGGCCAAAATTTGTACAAACTCCGGATTAAACCACCCATTCTCTTTCGCCGCAATCTGTAAATTTCGCGTCGCCGCTTCACGCATTTCTGCTACCGGATCCACGGCAATCACTCCTCCCGGTTGACGACAGAAATAAGCAAATTGCAGGGCTTCAATGCCACCTCCGACCCCAATATAAAGGACCTTTGGTTCTCCAAATAACTCTGTGGGATGAACCGTTGAACCACAGCCGTAGTTCATTTGCTGCATGATTTCGGGAATTTTTAAACCCGGTAATTGCAGGGGTGGAGTGCTGACACAGCAGAGTCCCTCTTGAGGGGTTTCGGCAGCTTCGGCATAGAATTGGGCAGTTGTTTCTAAATAGCTCATAAATTAGGTGCAGGTGAATGAATCAAAAATCTCAGCAGTTAACTCCAGAATAGCTGATTAACGGAGATAAGTTAACTGAATTTGGTTAACAGCTTCAGCAAGGATTGAGTGCGCGGGGTGAGTAAGGTTCGGCGATAGGCATCGGCGGCTTTTTTAATGGCTTCTGCCTGAGTGGGATAGGGATGAATCACGCCGGATAAAGCACTGAGTCCCTGTTTGGTGACGATCGCCAAGGTAATCTCACTAATCATTTCCCCAGCATGACGCGCCACAATGGTTGCCCCTAAAATCTGGTCAGAACCGCGTTTATGGAGGATTTTGACAAACCCTTCCGTTTCCCCATCTGCCAAGGCGCGATCGACACTAGAAAATGGAATAGTAATCGTATTGGTTTCCATTCCCTGCTCTTGTGCCTCCCGCTCATACAAGCCTACATGAGCAATCTCTGGATCAGTATAGGTTACCCAAGGCATAACTAAATTACTCAGTTTGCTTCGTCCTAACCCAAAGGGAGAAAACAAGGTATTTTTAATCACAATTCGCGCTGCCGCATCCGCTGCATGAGTAAATTTCCAGTTCATGCAAATGTCACCAGCGGCATAAATGTGCGGATTGGTGGTTTGCAAATAATCATCAACAACAACACCGTGACGAGCATCATATTTAACCCCAACGGCGTCTAAATTCAAGCCATCAACATTGGGAGTTCGTCCAGCACCGACTAATATTTCATCCACAACAACCGTATTAATTTCATCATTTTGCCGGTAATGGATGACTTTACCGGCATCGGTTATTTCCACCTTTTCTAAAGTGCAATCCAGAACCAACTTCAGATTGTCTTGTAATAACTGTTGTTGGACGATTTCTGCTGCATCTGCATCTTCGCGATCGAGGAGATGTCCATGCTTATGAAATAAAGTAACTTGACTGCCGAGGCGTTGAAATGCCTGGGCGAGTTCACACCCAATTGGACCTCCCCCAATCACCGCTAATCGTGGGGGACATTCGGTGAGGGAAAAGACAGTTTCATTGGTTAAATAGCCAGCTTTTGCTAATCCGGGAATTTGAGGACGAGTGGCACGTGCACCAGCGGCAATCACGGCTTTTTTAAACCGGAGGAGGTGAGTGTTAACAGCGATCGCCCCACTATCCACAAATTCCGCCGGTCCTAAAAACACATCAATCCCCAAATTCCGAAACCGTTCCGCAGAATCATGATGGCTAATTCCCGCCCGAATTCGTCGCATTCGCTCCATCACTGCCGCAAAATCAATCTCAATGGCATCTGGGGACTTAATGCCAAAGTGCCTCGCCTCTCGCATCTGCGCCACCACCCGGGATGAACGAATCAGACATTTGGAAGGGACACAACCGACATTCAGGCAATCTCCCCCCATCAAGTTTTTTTCAATCAGGGCAACTTTTAATCCTAATCCTAACCCCGCCGCACCTGCCGCCACCACCAGTCCAGCCGTTCCCGCGCCAATCACCACTAAATCATAATGGGCGGCAGGGGAAGGATTCACCCAATCAATGGGATGAACATGAGACATTAACGATTGATTATACTCATCCAAGGGTTGGAGAGCGGGTTCTTGTTGAATTGAATGGGTCATGGTTATTGGGATTTCTAAATGAGTAAGAGTTCCATGATGTACGATTCTTTCTCGGTTTGGCAAACAACAACACTAGATTTAACCGCCCCAGCTTCGGACCAAAAACTGGGGTTTCGGTTGAAATATCTACATCCTGTCAATTACTCTAGCCACAAGAACGGATCGCTAAATGAGGGAGAGATTAAATTTTCCTAAAACTACCCTAAAATTCTCTAAAATTATCTAAAAAATGACTCTCTGTCATGCTTACACGCTTTTGGGACCCGATTGCCGATTGGCAAATCATACCCCATCCGGTTGTCTCAAGTCTGTTTTGTCTCTGAGCCTGCGTAGGACTGCTATAGACCCACCCTTGAGGGTGCGGGTTTTTGCTTGGGTGATATCAGCCATTAAAGTTGAAGGTTTTGAAACCATGAGTAAAGTCTTGAAAAAAATTGGGGGCATCTTATTTAATCCCAGATTTGCACCAACGGCGCTAAAAGTTGCTTTGTTTGTTGGGACAGTTCTCTTCGTGATTAATCACGGTAAGGCTTTTTTAAATGGACAAATGAATAAAGACCGTTGGATTTCTGCGGGATTATCCTACTGTGTCCCTTATCTGGTCAATATTCACGGTCAATTTGTCAGTAATGCTCGAAAAAGGCCCTAAGTAAAAAGCCACAAACCG
>CAYUEH010000723.1:0-2953 GCA_964442465.1 uncultured Laspinema sp.
ACAATTAAGAACGACTGAAGTCGTTACTACGAACAATTAAGAACGACTGAAGTCGTTACTATGAACAATTAAGAACGACTGAAGTCGTTACTACGAACAATCTCTCCCAGACCTGGGGAAACACTTAGCTTAGTGCCCCATTGAGGGACGGAGTATAAAATCCCCTCACACAGCTTGACAAAATAACGGCAATATGTATATTCGCCAGATTTTTGACTTCCGTTGGTTTTGCAATCCAGAAACCCGATTTCTAGGTCTTGAGTAACGCTACAGATAGAGGGTGGGAAATTCTATCTATCCAGGGGCGATCGTGCCTGTCAGGGGAGAACTGGCACTGGCGGCAGATTTAATGGGAATACGACCGGCGAGATAGGCTAGACGCCCCGCTTCTACCCCTTGGGCCATCGCCCTGGCCATTGCTGCGGGATTTTGGGCGAGGGCGATCGCACTATTAATCAGCACCAAATCCGCCCCCATCTCCATCCCTAGGGCCGCCTCGGAAGGGACCCCAATCCCGGCATCCACCACCACCGGCACCTGAGCATTCTCAATAATAATCGCAATATTCGCAGCGGTACTAATTCCCTGTCCCGACCCAATCGGTGACCCCAAGGGCATCACTGTCGCACAGCCCACCTCTTCTAACCGCTTGGCTAACATCGGGTCCGCATTAATATAAGGCAACACCGCAAACCCTTCTTTGACCAATTGTTCCGCCGCTTGCAACGTCCCAATCGGGTCCGGTAACAGATATTTCGGGTCGGGAATCACCTCTAATTTGACAAAATTATTATCCTCCTGACCCAAAAGTTTAGCCATCTCTCGGCCCAATCTCGCTACCCGAATCGCTTCCTCAGCGGTTTGACATCCCGCAGTATTCGGCAACATCCAGATTTTACTCCAGTCGATCGCCTCGGCTAATCCTTCATGTCCCGGTGCATTGGTTTGGACCCGACGCACCGCCACGGTGACGATTTCACAACCACTGGCGATAATACTCTGCTGCATTTCCTCCATTGAGCGATATCTACCCGTCCCCGTCATCAAGCGCGACTGGAACGATCGCCCCGCAATGGTTACCGGCTGATCTAACTGTTCTAATAAAGAGTCCGGAGACGGAACAGAGGGTTTGGCGGTGGCGTAGGTGAGAGAATTACTCATGGGAGTTCCAGTAGGTTGAGGAGATGAAGTTAAAAATCGCTGATGACTAAAGTGGGGCAGCAGGGGGTCTGTATTCTCCTGGAGAATCCAATCGGCAATCAAGGCAGCGGTAATCGGTGCGAGTAAAATCCCGTTGCGATAGTGACCCGTGGCTAAGGTTAAATTGGCGATCGCACTGGGACCCAGAACCGGCCATTCATCCGGGGTCGCCGGTCGATATCCCCACCAACATTCACTAATCGGATAATCCGCCAGCACCGGATAGAGGCGCATCGCCCGTTCTAACAAGAGTTTGATTCCTGCCGGGGTGTTACCGGAAGTAAACCCCACATCCTCACTGGTGGCCCCGATAATAATTCTGCCATCCCGTCGCGGCACGATGTAGGTTTCCGGTCCAAATAAGACCCGAGTTAGAGGGGGCACCGGGGAATTCACCGGGGCCTGCACTGAAACCATCTGCCCTTTTTTGGGATGAACCGGAATCGGCAGGAGTTGATGACTCCAGGCCCCAGTGGCCAGGACATAATGGGAGGCGTGCAATTCTCCCTGGTTTGTCCGCAAGGCGACTGCCTGCTGTTGTCGCTGGATGATCCCTTCAATGATGATCCCCTCGCGAATCTCGACACCCAATTCTCGGGCTGCCTTTAATAAAGCGTTGGCAAGGGCACGATTATCCACTTGTCCATCTTCGGGATACCACCACCCGCCAACCACCGCCTCCCCTAAACCCGGTTGGTACAGGTCAAGGTGACATTTGTCAACCCAAGTGGCGGGAAATTCTGAATCCACAGGGGCCTGTGTCCCCGGGGCGGGGGGTTCATAAACTGGGGCGAGGATTCCCCCGGGCCAATAGCCGGTGGAGACGCCGCTGAGGTCTTCTATTTTGCTAATCCAGTCCGGATAGAGCGATCGCGATCGCAAGCACAAATCCAGCATCGGTCCCGGGGGAACCGCCTCCGCTTGTGGGGCCAACATTCCCGCTGCCGCAGAGGTGGCTCCTTCCTGGAGCGATCGGGCACAAACCGTCACCGAGGCCCCACGCAGTTTCAGGTCAATGGCAATAGAGAGACCGATAATGCCACCGCCAATAATAATAATGATGTCGTTTGATGTCTTCATTAAAAAATTAGGGTAATTTTTTTTATAAAAAGAGGGTTTTTGTCAAGTTGCAATCGGTGAAGATTAGGTTAAATTTTTCCTGGATACAGCACTCCTGGGTCTTGAATGAATCCACAGAAAGCCGGATATAATTTAGACGAATGCTTTGCCCAGCGAAGAAAAACCCGCCCTAAAATTATTAATTCTTAATAATCAATGCCGTTCGAGCCTTAACCTTCTGCTGTCCAGACCGGATTTTCCGCTTGTCCCCAGAATCCGTCATATTTTGTCAACTTTACATCACCTAAAACTTGGGTTTGACAAGCTAATCGCAGATTTTTTGAGGGAGAATGAGGAGGGAGCGATCGCCGAGTTCGGTCTCGCCAATTGGGAGCCGAAACTTCTCCTTCAATCTCCACCGCACAAGTGCCACAACTACCCAGGCCCCGACAATTAATCAATTTGGCCTTGCCATTGTACAGGTCAATCCCATTGTCTAACAAAACCTGCCGGAGATTAGCCCCGCGATCGCACTGTAAGCTCTTTCCCGCCACTTCTACTTTTGGCATCTCAACTCACTCAAAGCATTTCACTCTCTATTTTGACACTTTTTGGGGAGAGGGTGGATGGGGGAGATGGGGGAGATGGGGAGGATGGGGGAGATGGGGGAGATGGGGAGGATGGGGAGGATGGG
>CAYUEH010000724.1:0-2943 GCA_964442465.1 uncultured Laspinema sp.
CCTAAAATCTCCAGACGCACCTGTGCAACGCCACTATTGATCATGCCCAGATTCCGGGCTGCTGCGGCTGAAACATCGATAATGCGTCCTCCGGTATAAGGTCCGCGATCGTTGATTCTGACTACGACAGAGTTCCCATTATCCAGATTAGTTACCCGGACTTGGGTCCCAAAGGGCAAATACAGATGGGCCGCAGTTAACGCATTTTCGTCAAAGATTTCCCCACTGGCACTCGTTCGACCATGAAATCCTGGGCCATACCAAGAGGCCATCCCGTTGATTTGGTATTGAAGATATTCCGGGGTGACAGCTTGTAGGGTTGGCGGTTCCGGTTCCGGTCGGGGTTGGGGGCGATTGGCAATTTCGGCGATCGGGGGGGCGCTGGCAATCAGGCGCCGGAGTCGGTTGGTGGCCTGAATTGCGTCTTGGGCTAAGTCGTTGGTGGTGTCTGGTAGGCGGGTTTGCTCGTCGATCGCCACCAGGTCCATGCCATTCACTTTAATCAGATATTCGTCACGGATGGGGTATCCTTCTTCGTCCAATTCCCCATTCCATTCGAGGGTAATTTCTGGTCTGGCGTTACTTTCTCGTAACTGATTCAAGCTGGCGGCGATCGCCTCTGCTCTCGATACGGGATCCCTGGAATTCTCGGACTGAATCAGACTCTGGGCGATCGCTTTGGAACCCAAACTGCTTAACCCCTTCAATCCCGTTGCCTTCAGTTCCGATCCTGGCGACCCCATCTCAGTCTCCGAATTAGAATCCCCACTCATGTCCCCAGACTCGATAAAGGTCAAGACGGGAATATTGCGGACATAGAGGGTCGCTGCCGGTTTCCCCGTGATTTCATGGGGTTGAATCTTCGCGATCACTTCGGACCAAGGACTGACCTGGATTTGGTCTGGATCCGAGTTCAAATTGACGGGTCTATTCGGTTCAGCATGACTGGTTGAGGTTGTCCCGCAGGCGGTCATTAGCAGTACAACCGTTGTCCACCAAAATCTTTGCTTCATATATTTTGCTGTGAGGAACTGATAAAGAACAATCATGAGTGGGGTTAGGCCCTGGGATAGACCCAATGCAGCCCCTTCGTTGGAGCTTGAGCAACCCTATCTCATAGTCGATACGTTTTCGGTTTGGTGTGTTGAACTGCAACAGAGTATCACGAAGGTTTGGGCTTCGGGATCGGTATGGGCGATTAAAACTGTGTAACCTTATTAAAACTTTACAATTGCCAAACTGGGGCGATCCTACTTAAACCTAGATAGAATAAGGGTTTCGGATTTATTTACACGAAAGAATACTTTATCAAAACTTTACATTCAAGGGGCGAAATTTGCGCTTTGTTCAATTGCCAAGTGTAGAGTTGCAAACTGTAATTGATGAACAGTTTGGGTTTTAAGGAGAGGGAAGGGGCGATCGCGCCCAACAATCCCGAAAACATCCTGCCTCCCGCGATCCATTGGTCCTACCTCCCCTGTAAAATAGCCAAGGTGGAAATAGCCGTTCAGATGGGTTGATACATGGATTATCGAGAAGCAGGCGTGGATGTTGAGGCGGGTCGAGCCTTTGTCCAAAAAATTCGGAATATGGTTACAGGGACCCATCGACCGGAAGTCCTCGGTGGGATTGGTGGATTTAGCGGTTATTTCGAGTTACCCACCGGATATCGGCAACCCATCCTCGTCTCTGGGACCGATGGGGTGGGAACGAAACTCAAACTTGCCATGTTGCTCGATCGCCACGATACCGTTGGCATTGACTTAGTAGCAATGTGTGTGAATGATGTTCTAACATCCGGTGCCGAACCTTTGTTCTTTTTAGATTATTTAGCCACGGGAAAACTCAATCAAGAACAACTGGCGAATGTAGTCCAAGGAATTACCGACGGATGTAAACAATCCGGTTGTGCCCTGTTAGGGGGAGAAACCGCAGAAATGCCCGGATTTTATCAACCGGGAGAATATGATTTAGCGGGGTTTTGTGTGGGAGTCGTGGAAAAAAGCGAACTCCTCACGGGTCAGCAAATCCAAGTGGGAGATGTGGCGATCGGGCTGGCGAGTTCTGGAGTGCATAGTAATGGATTTAGCTTAGTTAGAAAAATTGTGAGCGACTGCAACATCGATTGGCAGGACAAACCGGAAACCCTCCCCGCATCCGTTGGCGAAGTCTTGCTCACCCCCACCCAACTCTACGTTAAACCCGTATTAGCCGCCCGAAAAGCCGGAATAGAAATTCACGGCATGGCGCATATTACCGGAGGTGGATTACCAGAAAATCTCCCCCGTTGTTTACCGGAAGGATTATCCATCCAAATTGACCCCAACAGTTGGTCGATTCTGCCCATTTTCACCTGGTTAGCTGAGGTGGGAAATGTAACCTTGCCGGAAATGTTTAATACCTTTAACATGGGCATCGGTTATGTAGTGGTTGTGCCAGCCAATCAAGCCGAAAAAACTATTCAATGGTTTGAATCTCAGGAAATTTCTGCCTATCAAATCGGTGAAGTCATTGAAGGAAATGGCGAATTGATAGGAATTCCATCAGGAGAGTAAAGTTTGGGGATTGCATGGAAAGTCGCGACCGATAAGCTGTAAAGATTGGAGGGAAAGTCCGATGCTCAAGTTATTGTTACAATCTTTAACTTCTCGGTCGGATTAACCCTCAATTATACAAAGATTATCTACATCCCTAAAATGTAGGGTTGTTTCATTTTAAAATTTTCCGGACACCGTAAGCTTTACAGCCCCAGGGGTTTTTGGCCTTATTTCCTAATGAGAGGCTCTTAAGGACGGAAAACCCGTCTGTATCCCCCGGCAGATAAAGCTTATAAACAGCCCAAAAATGAATTGGACCGGGAGAATGAAACAGCCCTACACCCCTGTAGGGGCGATTCGTTTTTCGCCGGAAAAAACACCCCATTTTATCCAAAAGCCGATGTAG
>CAYUEH010000725.1:0-1632 GCA_964442465.1 uncultured Laspinema sp.
TAGGAGGTAATGTTTGTAGTCGGTTTCAACCGACTTTAGCTATTAGGCGGGGGTTAAAACCCCCGCCGGGTGTTGCCTCAGAACGAGGGATTGGGTTAGGATTCCCCTAGAATTTTGGCGGCAGCGGCGACACCGGCACCGACTGTAGTAGTTGCCTTACCCATTTCTTGCAAGGCAGCTTCTAAGGCAGCAATGGCGGTGAGAATGTCGCGATCGCTGACAAATCCCAAATGTCCAATCCGGAAGATTTCACCCTTGAGGTGGTCCTGTCCTCCTGCCATCACAATATCAAACCGTTTCTTGACAATGGAGCGAATTTGTTCCGCATCGGAAGTTGCCACAGCGGTAATCGATCGCGCTGCTGCATCATCCGGCGCATAGAGTTTCAATCCCATTGCCGTGGCAGCCGCCCGAGTCGCCTTCATTTGCCGCTCATGGCGTTTGAAGATATTCTCTAACCCTTCCTGCTTCATCATCCGCAGGGTAGCTTGCAAGGCAAAAATTAGGTTAACTGGTGGCGTAAACGGACTGCTATTTTTATCCGTGGCTTTCTTGTATTTGCCCAAATCCAGATAAAATTTCGGCAGTTTAGCCGTTTTGTAGGCTTCCCATGCTTTAGCACTGACAGAGACAAATCCCAGTCCCGGGGGAATCATAAAGCCTTTTTGTGAGCCCGAGGCGACCACATCCAGTCCCCAAGCATCTACCGGCACATTCATCGCCCCTAAACTGGTGACGGCATCGACGATAATTAAAGCCTGACCGTGAGCTTTAACGTGCCGATTGATGGTTTCTAGGTCATTAACCACCCCAGTGGAAGTTTCGCTGTGGGTGACGATGACGGCTTTAATGTCTTTGTTCGTATCCGCTTCCAGCTTTTGCCGGAATTGCTCCGGGTCCAACGCTTGTCCCCATTCAGCAGTGATGTTGTCTACGGTGAGGCTATAGGCTTTGGCCACTTGTGCCCAGCGTTCCCCAAATTTACCATTGCTGCCGACAATGACGCGATCGCCTGGACTCAGGAAGTTAATGATTCCCGCTTCCATCGCGCCAGTTCCCGATGCCGTCAGCATCAAGACATCGCTTTGAGTTTGGTGCAGCCATTTCAAATTTTCGGTCACCTCAGCGATGACTGCCTCAAATTCTTTGCTCCGGTGGCCTATGGGATGTTTTGCCAAGGCTCTCAATGCTTGTTCTGGCACCGGAGTAGGGCCAGGAATCATTAGCATCAGCTTGTCGTCCATTGAATCTCGTCCTAATGCAATTAAATTTAAGTGTGAGGAGTTCCGATAGATGCCTCCCGTAAGGCTCTGTACCGGCGAGTGCTGTTGCTGAATGCGCTTTCACCCGAATCTTTGATTCTACTGGGTTACGGGATTAGATGCAAGGGCTTGGTGCTTACTCAGGATGGGCCGAATTTCCCGGGGTCTTCGCAGCAGCGACTTCGTTAAGGGACCACCGATGTTCTACTGGGATATTTTCGCGCTGAAACTTGGACTCTAGCTGCTTCTGTTGGCTTTGGGCTTTTCTGAGGGTGACAATCAGTTGTTGTACCTGTTCCCTAGCGGAGGGATTCTGATTTACCGCATAGAGGGTTTGCCGTTCCAATAGTTGCAGCAGCAGTTCGTAGTG
>CAYUEH010000725.1:1732-2943 GCA_964442465.1 uncultured Laspinema sp.
ATCCCCCGCCTCATAGCTAAAGTCGGTTAAAACCGACTAAAAACATCAACTCATCAGACTTTCAGGGGTTAACAGCTCCACCTGTAGGGGCGCTTCGGGAAGCGCCCCTAAAGTCGGTTAAAACCGACTAAAAATATCAACTCATCAGACTTTCAGTCGGTTTCAACCGACTTTAGTTAGGCGGGGGTTCAAACCCCCGCCGTAGGGGCGCTTCCCGAAGCGCCCCTACAGAATTTATCCCCCGACGTAGGGGAACCCCACCGTTGGATGAGGGAACCCTCGGCGAACAAGGAGCAGGTTAAACCCATGAGTCCCAAATAGGGAATTACTGGGGAAAAATAGCAGCGAGGGCTTCCCCTGGGTCCGGTTGTTTCATAAAGGCTTCCCCAATCAACACCGCTTTGGCACCGGCATCGACCACCCGCTTGAGGTCATCGGGGGTCTGTAGTCCGGATTCGCTGACCACGATGATATTTTCTAGGCGATCGCGCCGTTGTTCCAGCAGTTGACAGGTGGTGCCTAAATCTACGGTAAAATCTTCCAAATTACGATTATTAATTCCAATTAATGTCACCCCATCCAAGGCTAAAACTCGGTCCAGTTCTTCCAGGGTATGCACTTCAATTAGGGGAGTTACTCCTAATGTTTTGGCAATTTTAATAAAATACTGTAAGTCTTTATCGGAAAGAATTGCAGCAATCAGCAAAACCGCATCCGCCCCATTAACTCGGGCTAGATAAATTTGATAGGGATAGATGATGAAGTCTTTGCAAAGTAAGGGTAAATCCACCACCTCGCGGACCGCTTTGAGGTAGTCAAAACTGCCTTGAAAGAATTTACTATCCGTCAGGACCGAGAGACAAGCGGCCCCACCTTTTTGGTAAGATTGGGCGATCGCCACGGGGTCGAAGTCTTCGCGGATCACCCCTTTGCTGGGAGAGGCTTTTTTAATTTCCGCGATCGCCGCCGGTTGTTTCGAGGCCGACACCAGGGCCCCTAGAAAATCCTTCGGTGCAGGGACTGCCTGGAGGAGTTTTTGTAACTCTAGCAAAGGCTGGCGATCGCGCAAGGCATCCACTTCTATTTCTTTATGCCAAACGATTTCTTCGAGAATATGTCGAGGTTCAGCATCAGGAACCTGGATTTGATAGCGCATCGACTTGACGCCAACAGCAGGATTGGGAGGACGGCGGCGAATATTTGGCATGGGG
>CAYUEH010000726.1:0-2940 GCA_964442465.1 uncultured Laspinema sp.
CGGTCAAGTTTGACCGCCACAATATTTTTGACCTGGCGCGATCGGACCAACTCTACCAAGTGGCTACCACCGGGACGGGTTGAGAGGAATTTCCCCGCGCTAACGCCATTATCAATAATCGTTTCGACTACCCTGAGACCCGCTTGTTTACAGTAGGCCGTAAGTTTTTCTACCTGTGCCGGGATACTGACGCCCTCTTTAGCTTGCTCATCGGTGCTGACTCGAATATAGATTACTGTACTGTTATCAAACCCTTTCGTCATGGCCCCTACCTTTCCTCTTTGATGTAAACAAAGCTGGACAGTGAAAAGTTCTGTGAGATCACTAATTAGGGGCCTTCAACTATCCAGTTCGTCTCTGTATGGCCATAAGCATGAATGACTCTTTGGCGTGAAGGAATTTTGTCAAAAGTAAGCTGGATAGACTTTCCGCTAAAATAGAAGGACCCGATTGGAGCAGAGTCAGGCGAACAACTTGTTCACGCTTGATCACCACTGTTTGAGACGGTTCTGAACCACCCGGAAAAACTGATCCAAATCGTCTCGGGCATTTCTAGGCTCAAGACTTGTAAAATTCCCAAAACTAAAGCATTTAAATCAGGGCTATTTCATTCTAAACAACTCCTTAATTAGTTTAAGGCCAAATCCTGCCAGACGTTGGGCTTGAGCCCTATTATGAAATCCATAATCGCGGTATATGTGAGCGTGCAAAATTTCGAGCGATCGCCCAAATTTGAACCAAGGGTTTTGTTCTTACACGAGAAGCATCTTCACCTTGAGTTACATCCCGGACATAATGAACCTTGTTTTCGACTCCCCAATAACCTCGAATCCGCTTTGCAAATTCTTCAGCCGTTTCACTCAAAGAGGAAACATAAAACCGAATTTCAACACTGGGTTCAATAATATTTGCTCGATGGACTTCGCGGGGTGAAATAACACGAATTACGGTTTTTATTCCAGGAACTTCAGGAATATTATCTAACTGATTACTAATACTGACTGTGCGTTTTTCAACTGGACCATGACCCACATTATTCGATTCATGAGTCTGAATAGATTTAAAATTGGCTTGGACTGCTTCAAGTAGACCCGATTGGTTGCCTTTGAGCGCCCCAATATAGTCATTCCCACTGTCTACGATGACTTGAGCCGTTTTTTTTTGGGTACTGATTGCATCAAAAGCGAACACTACACCCTTGAGGGCCATATCTTTGATAAATGCGGGTAAGGCCGTGATTTCATTAGTTTTTGAATCAACTTCGTATGGATTGAGAATCAGCCCTCGTTCTACGATGTAGGCACTTACTAACATAATGGCTGGATGAGAATCTACATCAGCGTCGTCATTAATAGCTTCATAGGACCCTCGTAAAACTTTACCGTCCACTGCAATAGTTTCGCTCTGTATTGGGTCAATCCCAAAAAACCGGGATAAACAAGCTGAGTAGCGTTGCTGATCAATTCGTAATAACGTTCGTCTTATCGTACTGTAAGAGGGTAAGCGGGTTTTTTCAGGTTTGAACAATTCCAACAGTTCATCATGGTAGGCTTTTAACCAATCTCCAATCGCTATAAAACCCCGATTTCCTGCCGCAACGGCCAGGGGAAATAAGGCTAGACAGAGGCTTTGTTGATGACGCATTCCTGCTCTACGACGGCAATCCTCAAGATCCGCAAATGCTTCAACAATTGTTATCTGGGACATTTTGACCTGAACCCTCAGTGAGATTAATCTGTTATTCTATCAGGTCTTACACTAGAATGAAATAGCCCTGAGTTTTAGGGACTTTACAAATCATCAAATTAGAAATGTACGCTTGCATTGGGAAGAGTTTTTCCGGGTGGTTTAGAACCGTATATAGCAGTGATCATCAAGGGTGAACCAGCAGTCTGATTCGGATCCAATCTGCCCCATCTATTTTAGCAGAAAGTCCACCCAGCTTACTTTTGAAAAATTCTTTCACGCCCAAGAGTTATTCATGCATACGGCGATACACAGAGGAACTGGACAGTTGAGGGACCCTAATTAATTGTTTCACAGAACTTTTCACTGTCTAGTTAATAAATCTATCAATCACATCCTTTTCAGTTTTGTCATCTGAGTGAAATGTAACCTTCATTTATTCGGTTTCGTTAGCTGCCATAACATATTTATGATTTTCACCCCTAGCGCTTGCAGGTTGACCCCAGAAACCTGGTTTCTGCCTCAGAAAAAGAAACCGGGTTTTGGGGATAGCTATTCCTAAACATTACAGCTTGGTTAAAAACTCCGGTTTCTGGGTCCCGGTTTCTAGTTTCTAAACCGGACGTTTGCGGAAAATTCCTGTCATTTGAATGCCCGTAATTAATAAAGCTACTAAACTTCCTCCGACTAATAACACATAAAAAGCCCTAAAAGTAGTCCCCAAATATGAGCCTTGATGGATTTGTAAGAGGATAGCAGCTTGCTTGCCAGATAAACCAAACCAAGCCCTCCCTAGACGATAAGCAATCCCGGTGATGGCACTAACCAAGAGGGGCAAAAATGCGATCGGTGCTAGGAAGCGATGAAACCATCTCCAGTCTTTTTTTGGCTGAGATTTTGAGGTTTTACCCTGCCATTTTATCAGGGTAAAACCTGTGACAATCATGCCCAATAACCCCAGCCCAACTAATAACACATAAACCGGAACTAGGGGTTTACCCAAAAATCTTCCTTCGTGAATGTTCAGAAAAATCTCAGCGATTTCTGAGGGAATGCCGAACCAAGTTCTGCCTAGTCGATAACCGATGCCGGTTAATGCAGAAAGGATTAAGGGAATAAAGACAATGGGAGCAGATTTTCGGTGAAGTTTTCGGAAGTTAATCATCTTATTTTCCTGGGTAATTATCAAAAATTTTCAACAATAGACTTCTTGCAAAATTCTTTAAAGCCCCCCTTCTTAAGGGGGGTTGGGGG
>CAYUEH010000727.1:0-2930 GCA_964442465.1 uncultured Laspinema sp.
TTTCACAAAGTTGAGATTTTAGGGGAAATGAGCTATCGGTTTGTTCATCTGCGGAATTTCACCCGATTGGTGGATGATGGACGGGTGTGGATTGCCTTAAAAAATACGGCTGAATATGTGGCGATCGTTGTTCCCATCCAGACATTTATTGCCTTGATGTTAGCTTTGGTTCTGAATGCCCAAATTCGCGGAAAAAACCTGTTTCGGGTGGTGTTTTTCCTACCGACGATTACCTCATCAGCAGTGTTGACCCTGATTTTTATGTGGATTTACAATGCCGATGGGCTACTCAATCATTTTTTAGAGGGGTTTGGTTTACCGACTTACAATTGGTTGGGAGACCCAAATATTGCCCTGAAATCGATTATGATTATGAATATTTGGGCCAGTGCTCCGTTTTTCATGGTGATTTATTTGGCAGCGTTGCAAGATATTCCCGAGTCTCTCTATGAAGCGGCTAAAATTGATGGGGCGAATGGTTGCGATCGCTTTGTGAATATTACGTTGCCTTTACTCAAACCTGTGACCTTTTTTATCATTGTTATGGGCATTATTGGCACGTTTCAACTGTTTGACCAATCCTATATTTTTTCGGGAGGGTCCGGCGGTCCCAATAATTCTACGTTGACGGTGGTGTTGTTGATTTATCAGTATGCCTTTAAGAGTTTAGAAATGGGATATGCTGCTGCCTTAGCCCTCTTATTAGCAACGGCGATCGTCTTAGCGACCCTGGTGCAACGGTATCTGTTTAAAGAAGATGTCCCTCAGTAATTGTCATCACAGGAGACTCACGGAAAATGAAGCGAATTTCTGGATTAAAAGCGCTGCTGTATGGATTCTTAATTCTGTATGCGATCGTCACCTTTATTCCCTTTGCTTGGGCAATGTCCGCCTCCTTTAAACCCTTAGCAGAAATTGTCGAAGGGGGCATGAATTTTATTCCCCAGAATTTCACCCTAGAGAACTACCAAGCCATCTTTACCCGAGAACGCCTATTTGGTCGATGGTTGTTCAATAGTGCCTTTGTAGCAGTGTGCGTCACGGGCTTTAATATTGTCTTTAATTCAATGGCAGGCTATGCCCTAGCCCGGATTCCCTTTCGGGGAAATCGGATTGTGTTTGGGATGATTTTAGCCGTGTTAATGATTCCGGGACAAATCACGTTAATTCCCACCTTTTTAATTTTAAAATCTTTGGGATGGTTGAATACTTACCAAGGGTTAATTGTCCCAAGTATGGTCAATGCGACGTTTATTTTTATGATGCGTCAGTTCTTTGTGAATTTCCCGAAGGAACTGGAGGAAGCGGCGGCATTAGATGGCTTAAATCGATGGCAAACCTTTTGGAAAGTGGTGATGCCCTTAGCAAAACCGGCCCTAGCTGCTCAAGCGATTTTCATTTTTATGGGAAGCTGGAATAATTTTTTCATGCCGTTAATTGTGGTATCGAGTCAGGATATGTTTACCTTACCGTTGGGGTTAAATACGTTCAAGGGTCAATATATCAGTTATTGGAACTATATCATGGCCGCTTCGATGGTATTTACGTTACCTGCTTTAGCGATTTATGCGTTTTTTAATCGCTATTTTGTACAAGGGGTCACATTTACGGGGAATAAGGGGTGATGTGAGGCGATCGCCTCAAAAGAAGGAGGCATACTTTTCCCTGGAAAATAGGGGCTTCCTGTTGTGGTCCGCGCCAGTTGTGTTTAGGATTCAGGGTGGGAATGAGTTGCTAGGAGTACGTTCAGGCTCAGAAGATGTCATCGCCACAAGGGTTTTTTTCTATAACACCAGGAAGGGATTACAATGATTAATGGCTCACCGACGCCGGTTGTTGAGAATGGTCAGTTTAAAACTCCGTTACCGCCAAGTCGTTCATCCAGTTTGGTGACGAGTGTGAGGGTATTGACTAGCGGTGTATAATCGCACAATAATGAAGGACATAACCGCTTGCTTGACAGTCAAATTAATGCGATCGCCAAGATAAGCGTTGGATCCACACACCTTAGTTAGTTGAATAGAGGTTAGGATGGATATAAATTTAGAAAATTATTTTCAACTTGATTTAAAAAGTCGCCAAAATTTGACATTAGAGATTTTGAGTCTTTTAGAGCAAGATTTTGAATTATTAGAAATGCCCAGTCATAATAATTTATTGCCAACTTTCAGAAATTCTAAAACTGGCTTAATCTTTAAATACATTTTTGGGGGTACATTTAACATGGGTTTTAGCGAAGAAGAAGAAAGACAAGCCAAAAATATATGCAATCCAATTCCTGCCAACCTCAATGAAATGCGCCCGGTTACTCCTGTTACAGTTAAATCTTTTTTAATATCAATTCATCCTATATTAAATAATTTATATTGGAAATTATTTAATATAAAAAGAACAAAAAAGGATTTTACCTATTATCCGGCATACTTGACTAGAGAACAGGCAAAAAAATTACTGGCAGACATTGGCTTTCGGTTACCATACGAACAAGAATGGGAATATGTTTGTCGAGCCACCACAAAAACATTATTTAATTTTGGGAATAAATTAATAGAAGACCAATATTTGTTTCCATTGTTGAATAATAATTTCTATGATTTAACAAAATTAACCCCAAATCTATTTGGCTTATATGGAATATTTACTGGAGAATGGTGTGAGGATGAATATCGATTTAGTTATGAGAAAAATTCTCCAAAAGAACAGGGAAGCTATGTTGTTAGAGGAGGAGGGTCTATTTTTTGGCCTTGGCAAGATGAGGAGTGGGTTTGGTGTATGTCTGCAATGAGAATGCCATCAAAAGATCTTATAGATGGTACGTGTGGGGTAAGGTTAGTCTTTGATATAAATTTTTAAATTAGGTAGGTCAAAATCTTACCGACACCCAAGGAAGCACCAACCGCCAAACTTACACCATAGAAGTCGGTTCAGAT
>CAYUEH010000728.1:0-2924 GCA_964442465.1 uncultured Laspinema sp.
AAGGTGGGCAGTGCCCACCCTACTTTTAACTACTTTTACCAACCGGATTCCGTATAACAGCGATCGCCAACCCATCTATAGAAGGTTAGGTGTTCTCTATACGCTGAGGTTTCTTCCCTCAACCCTCAGGGCAATTGACGAAGGACAAAAGCCCAACTTATGCCGATCACAATCCAAGCGAATCAGGAGTAGGTGGAGATTTAGCGGGATACTCGCTAACATAAAAAAGATGAAGGAGAGAGCAGATGGTAAATTTTAGTCTCAACTTAGCGAGTATCGTCGGAATCGCGATCGCCATCGGTGGGGCCGGACTCTATGCCGTCCGCTCATGGCGTCCCGAACTATCGCGAGATACGGATCTGTTTTTTGCAGCAGTCGGGTTACTTTGTGGCGGCATTCTGTTCTTTTACGGATGGCGCTTTGACCCGATTATGCAGTTCGGTCAGATTCTGCTTGGGGGGTCGGCAATCTACTTTGCCTTTGACAACATTCGCTTGCGCGGTGTCACCACCAATCAGGCGAAGCGCCAATCTGGGCGAATTGTAGATGATGAGCGTCCCGTGAGTAGTGTCTACCGAGTGGATGCGGAACTCGACGAAATCGAATCCGACTACGAGGCAAATCCCACCCGACGCCGGATCAAAGGGACTCAGGACCCCAGAGCGGCTCGCAATCCCTATTATGCGGATGAGGCCCCCAGACGGCCACCCAGTCGCCGGTCCCCTGCCGATCGCACCAATCCCAGTACCCGAGTGCGTCGTCCCCGCTCAACGGAACGCCCCCCCACAGGTCCTTCCTATCCAGAATGGGAGGCGACGGTGGATACGACGGAGGAAAGACCCTCTCGCCGTCCCCCATCAAGTGCGGGAAGTTCGGGAAGTAGAAGACCCCCAGGTGCAAGACCCTCGCGGACTCCTCCCCCGGAGGAACGGACCCGCAGACCCCCTGCACCGGAAGACGAACCGGCACCGAGTGATTATGTAGATTATCAGCCGATCGACTCCGTAGAAGATGACGATCGCGAGCAAGATAATTCGGGGAATTTCGATTATTAAACAATCGGGGACAGAAATGGGCGATCGGGGGCAATGGATGGCGATCGCCCCTTTGTTAATTGCCCCTTTATTAATTTGATATGATTTGATTCCGTCCGTGCCATTCCCCCCCAAATTGTGGCGTCCCTGTCCTCAACTGGGAAAAACCAAGGTGAACAGATTCGCTCCAAAAAACCTCCTCCGCCAGGGCCTAACCTTAGTTTTTGGGTTAAGTTTTGGCAGCTTTTTAGTCGGATGCAACCCCACCAATATCCCGATCGGTCCAACTTCTATTAATAGTCGCTATACCGACGAACAGCCGTCCTTGAGTGCCAATGGGCGCTTTTTAGCCTTTGTCTCCAATCGCAACGGCAGTCGAAATATTTTGCTGTATGACTTACAAAATCGACAGTTCGCCGATTTACCGGGGTTGAACCGGCAAAATGCGATCGCCGATAGTCCTAGCATCAGTAACACCGCCCGTTATATCGTCTACCTTACCAACAATCAAGGCCGGTCCTCGGTGATTTTGTACGATCGCATCACCCGAGGTTCTCAAGTGATTTACCAACCCTATCAAGGGTGGATTCGCAATCCCAAAATTAGCCCCGACGGTCGTTATATCGTCTTTGAAAGTGGCGGTCGTGGTCAATGGGATATCGAAGTCCTCGATCGCGGACCCAGTATTGAATTAGACCTCATTGATGGCGTTCCCTCGGGTTTCTCCCTCACCGGACCGCAGTAATTTTAAATTTTGTCTCAGGGTAATTCACATTAAAAAAACCGTGAAATTGTGAAGCGCTTTCTGTTAATTCCAATGGTTTCCCTGGTCAGTCTTTTGAGTAGCTGCACCACCTATCCACGTTTGCTGAACTTTCCCTTTGATGCTTCAGGACGGAGTTTAAATAGTCCCAGTGATGATATCACCCCGCAAATCTCGGGACGTTTTATCACCTTTGTCTCCGATCGCCAGGGACGACAAGATGTCTACCTCTTCGATGGCAACACTCGCCGCCTCGTGGATATCCCTGGATTAAACCAACTGGATATCCTCGCCTCCCACCCTGGCATCTCGGAAGATGGGCGTTATATCGTCTTTGCCGGAACCCGTCAGGGACAATCCAATATTTACCTCCACGATCGCGAAACCCGTCAGTTACGCAACCTCACCGAAAACTTTAAAGCAGAAGTTCGCAATCCCGTGATCAGCGCCGATGGCAGTACCATCGCCTTTGAATCCAGCGCCAACGGACAATGGGATATCATGATTCTGGATGCGCGATCGGGTCAACCCCTAGACATCCCCATCACCCCCCGTTAACCCAGAATCCCTCCCAGTTCGTAGTAACAACTTCAGTTGTTCTTCTCCCCAGTTTGTAGTAACGACTTCAGTCGTTTCCGGGTTATTTAATTTATTGTAAACACAACCGAACCGCATCGGTTCAACCCCCTGCCAGTTGTTGCAACTCAGCAAACAACAACTCATCTAAAGACTGACTAACTTTCAACAAAATCCCACGCACCAGACGATGTTCATTTTCAATCCACCAGGAAGCGTTATCCACCTCTGCAATCACAACATCTAAGCGCGATCGCAAGAACGGTGACCAATCCCTGCATAACTCCGACTCCTGAAAATACCTTATTACTTGGTCCCGAATTTCCCTGCCTCTTTTAATTTCATCTTTTTTCCCCACCAACGGCAGCAACGTTCCCATTTCCTGGATGAGACTATCCACTACTCCCAATAATTGCCGTTCTTTTGCCAGAATGACCTCCGCTAACAAAAGGGCGATCGCCTGTTCTATCTCAGTCCAGACGGGTTCTAACTTCCGAATCGTGGTCTGGATATCCTTTAATTCCACATAAACTTCTTGAACAAATAAAGTC
>CAYUEH010000729.1:0-2924 GCA_964442465.1 uncultured Laspinema sp.
CTTCCGCCGCCGATTCAAATAAAGGTTCGACAAAATTGCGGACCGCATCAATCCCCGAATCCAAGAAATATGCCCCAATAATTGCTTCAAACGTATCACTCAACAACGAATCATTTTTGCGCGCTTGATCTTTAATCGCCCCTTTCCCCAACTTCATTTTTTTTCCCACCTCCAAATAATTGGCAAAATCAGCCAGTTGGGTTTCATCCACCAGGGCCGATCGCAATCGAGTCAATTGGGATTCATTCAGATCCGGATACAGCCGGTAAAGAAAATGGCTACTCAAAAAATTTAGAACCGAATCCCCTAAAAACTCCAGGGTTTCATTATTCTGACCTACTTCGGGATTTTCATTCGCATAAGACCGATGAATCAGCGCCAAATTTAGCAAAGCAGGGTCACGAAAAGCTGGCAATCTGGGGATATCATCCAAATTTTCGATAATATGAGATTCATCCGCAACATTCAGAAGGTCTGGACTGAATCCCCCCCGTTGGACAAAAACAATCACCTTCTTGCTCCGGCTTTTTAAAACATGACCTAAACTCGTAAAATCTCCATCTCCCGAGACAATAATAAAAATTTCCGCCGAATCAGGTTCCACCGCATAATTGACACAATCGACAATTAACTTGTGGTCTACACTATTTCTTTCACCGGAAGGAACATCAACCCGATTAAACCCTAGGTCAGTCAAATATTTGCCATGAGACTGGCTTTCATGTTTCCAATTAGAATAAGCATGGCACAGCGCCAATTCTCCCTGGGTTGCTGAAAATTCCACCAAAAAATCGGCTCGTTCTGGACTGATTTTGACATTTTGACAATCCCAATAGAGCGCGACTCGCTGAGAGTTAGCATTGGCCGTTGATTTTGATAATCCTTTTTTAGGAGGCATAAGCGTTAAGGTTTGGTCTTGAGTAGCTAGTGAAAGAGTCGATAAATCAGGTCCAATGATTAAAGATTCTTAATCCTTGGATTAATCCTGAAATTTAACTAACTTAGGCTGAATTTGTGGTGTAGTTACACAGTCTGACGAGAAAAATTTTCCTCTATCCGCCTGTGATTTTGATTATGTAACTACAGCACAGATCCAACAAGAGGGACAATGCAGTTGCCTCGGTGGTTTGGGAAGGGATGGGGTCAAATTGAGTAGCAACACCCGACGGGGGATCAATCCCCCGTCTAACAACTTAAGTCGGTTTCAACCGACTGAAAGTCTTATGGGTTCATGTTTTTAGTTTGAACCTCCGACAGACTGCTGGGGATCTGATATCTTAGATGGGGTATCGCTTCCAGTCCAAGGCGCTTCAACCTTTGTCGTTTGTCATGGGTCATTTGTCGTTTGTCCTTTGTCCTTTGTCCTTTGGATGATTGAATACTCACCGACAAACAACCAACCACCCATGACAAATGACAAATGACCAACGACCCATGACAAATGACCCATGACAAATGACCAACAACCAAAGACCCCATTATGACAAATCATCTGGCCCAGACTCAAAGTTTGTATCTTCGCAAACACGCGGAGAACCCAATCAATTGGTGGCCCTGGTGTGACGAAGCATTAGCAACCGCCAAGGCACAGAATAAACCAATTTTTCTATCCATTGGATATTCCAGTTGCCACTGGTGTACCGTCATGGAAGGAGAAGCGTTCTCCAGTGAGGCGATCGCCTCCTATATGAACGCCAACTTTCTGCCGATTAAAGTCGATCGCGAGGAACGTCCCGATATCGACAGCATCTATATGCAAGCCTTGCAAATGATGACCGGCCAAGGCGGTTGGCCCTTGAATATTTTTCTCACTCCCGATGACCTTATCCCCTTTTATGGCGGCACTTACTTCCCCGTCGAACCCCGCTATGGTCGTCCCGGTTTCCTAGAATTGCTGCAAGCCATTCGCCGCTACTATGACCTCGAAAAAGGCAAACTTGCAGCCTTCAAAGAAGAAATTATGGGTCATCTCCAACAGGCGGCGACCCTCCCAGGAACCGAGGACCTCTCAGAAGAACTCCTCTGGAAAGGATTGGAAACCAGTGTCACGGTGATTGCCCATCGGGAATATGGACCCAGCTTTCCCATGATGCCTTATGCCCAACTGGTCCTGCAATCAACGCGCTTTGACCGAGAATCGGACTATGACCAGAGGAGTGCGATCGCCCAACGGGGTTTTGACCTCGCCTCTGGTGGCATCTATGACGCCGTTGCCGGTGGATTTCACCGCTACACCGTCGATCCCACTTGGACGGTCCCCCACTTTGAAAAAATGCTTTACGACAACGGTCAGATTGTCGAATTTTTAGCGAATCTCTGGAGTGAAGGCATCCAAGAACCGGGATTTGAATGGGCCGTTGCAGGAACTATCCAATGGCTGAAACGAGAAATGACCGCCCCAGAAGGCTATTTTTACGCCGCCCAAGATGCCGATAGTTTCACCACTCCCCAGGACAAAGAACCGGAAGAAGGCGCATTTTACGTCTGGACCTATCAGGAATTAGAACGTCTATTAACAACAGAAGAATTCACCGCCCTCAACCCACAATTTTTCCTCACCCCCGAGGGAAATTTTGAAGGGAAAATTGTCTTAAAACGGACCAATCTCCAAGCCCTCAGTCCCACGGTAGAAACCGCCTTAGCCAAGCTATTTCAAATCCGCTATGGTGCCTTACCCGAAGCGGTTAAAACCTTTCCCCCCGCTTGCAACAATCATGAGGCCAAAACCCACAATTGGCCCGGTCGGATTCCCCCAGTCACTGACCCGAAAATGATTGTCGCTTGGAATAGTTTGATGATTTCTGGGTTGGCAAGAGCGGCAGTGGTGTTTGACAATCGGGAATATGCCACCCTAGCTACCACTGCTGCAAATTTTATTCTGGACCATCAATGGGTTGAGGGGCGGTTGCATCGCCTCAATTATG
>CAYUEH010000730.1:0-2920 GCA_964442465.1 uncultured Laspinema sp.
TTTGAATGTCTGTAAAGAAAATTATCAGGAACAAGTTTGGCCGCAATAATCCCAGCAAGGAAAAAACCGACACCCAGTCGGGTGTCGTTAACCTGAAGCTCTGCCTACAGGCACGAACCTTCAAATAGCGGTTTCAAAGCCCGATGGGTTGGATTATCTTGGGATTAATATTCAATCCCGGGTTGAGCTTTAACCCCTTGTTCCCGAAACGGATGCTTGATGAGAGTCATTTCCGTTACTAAGTCAGCGCGTTCAATCAGGAGTGCCGGTGCGCCTCTGCCGGTGAGGATAACATGAGACTCCTCGGGCTTTTGCTCTAAACCAGCTAGGACCTCCTCCACAGGCAAATAACCCAGTTTGAGCGCGACATTAATTTCATCAAGCAGCACCAGTTTATAGTCGGGGTTGGTGATAAAACTTAAGGCTTTTTCCCACGCTTGACGGGCTTTTTGAATATCCCGATCGCGGTCCTGGGTTTCCCAGGTGAATCCTTCCCCCATTGCGTGGAATTCTAGGCGATCGCTGAAGCGGCTGAAAATTTCCTTTTCCGCCGGTTCCCAAGCGCCCTTGATAAACTGGACGATCGCCACCCGGAATCCATGTCCCAGCGATCGCAACACCATCCCTAACGCCGCAGTGGTTTTTCCCTTGCCATTCCCCGTATTCACCACGATTAAGCCCTTCTCAGCGGAAGCACGGGCCACCCGTTGTTCTTGGACCTCCTTGCGCCGCTGCATCTTCTTTTGATACTGACTGTCACTTCCAGAGGATGAGAGGCGATCGCCTCCAGTCTCTCCCCCAGATAAATTTTCCCCTGCCACTAAATCAGCATTGGTTTCCATAACTCATTACTCCCTTGACTACCCCTCTTGCAGAATTCAGGAACCCCCTTCACCGGGTCAGTCACCCGGACAACCGCTCCTCATTCATTAAAATGATGCAAGAAGTTTAATCTCTAGGGTAAATCGCCATTGGCGGATTTCACCGGGAGATTTCTGGCTCAAGGGTCCCATCAGAGGGGTCTACTGTCCCATTCTTTGATTTCTGAGGGGTAAGGGTAGAGAAATGACGTTGAGTTTTTCTAAGATTAAGAATAGGTTAAAGGATGTAGGTTTAAATAATAAACAGGTTAAAATGGGGTTAAGAGGTTTAGACATCCATCCCCGGATAACCCATCACCAAGGGCCCAGAAGAACACCCACCTGGATCCGCTTGGGTCAAAGCTGCTAATTGTTGATTCCGGAGGAAGCTATGACAGACAAATCGGATTTTCTGTATCCGCGCAGTCGATATTATGGTAAGTTTTCACCTGAAAACTTAGCCTTTGATGCAAATTTACAGGAATTTGCTCAAAAAGTGAACTACATCTGTGGTTTGGAAACCGGCGGCAAAATCTCCCCGGATCAAGCCTACGAAGACATTAAGGGACTCTGGAAACAGCTTAAAAAGTCTAAAAAAGAGCTGGGAATCGGGGACCCCCCAATCCAACCGGAGTAAGACTGCCTGAGTGAAACAGAGGAATTGAGAATTAAACGTTAAAGCGTTAAAAAGTATTAATGATTAACAGTTAATTCTTAATTCAGGTTTCCCTGACCCTGATTTGGGCAGGCATTGAGTCCCCAAACCCGATAAACTGACTTCATCCGTTTGAAGGGGTGATTGATTGTCCATGTTGCCGGTTAAACAAGCAGAAGAAATCATCTTAGGGTTAGTGCAACCGATGGATCCGGTTCAGGATCGGGAACAGGTTGAGTTGTTATCCGCCCGGGGGCGAGTGTTGGCAGAATCCGTGGTGGGAAGCTTAGATTTTCCCCATTGGGATAACTCCGCAATGGATGGATATGCAGTGCGCTATGAAGATGTCGCGGAGGTTCGTGGCGATCGCCCTATCCAATTGGAAATCATCGAAGAAATTCCTGCCGGGAAACCCCCTCAGAAAACCATTGACAAGGGACAAGCGGCCCGAATTTTCACCGGGTCCATGATGCCACCCGGTGCGGATACGGTGACGATTCAGGAAGACACCCAACGCCAAGGCGATCGCGTGGAAATCTTATCCGCCCCCTCGCAACGGGGAGAATGGGTGCGCTATCAGGGTTCCTTTTACCAATCGGGAACTCCCCTGCTATCCCCAGGAATCGTCCTGAGTGCGCCAGATATTGCCGTTCTCGCTACGGCACAGATTACCCAAGTGCCGGTGTATCGCCGTTGTAAAATTGCCATCTTATCCACTGGGGATGAGTTAGTTGCTCCCGGGCAACCCTTAAAACCGGGACAACTGGTAGACTCAAATCAATATGCTCTAGGGGCTGCCGTGAGTGCCGCAGGGGGGGAACCCTTGCTGATGGGAATTGTGGGGGATCAACCGGAGGAACTGCAAAAGGCGATCGCCAAAGCGCTAACAACTGCCGATATCGTCCTCTCCACCGGCGGCGTCTCCGTGGGCGACTATGACTATGTTGAACAAATTCTGACCCAATTAAAGGGAATAGTCCACATCAAAAAGGTAGGAATTAGACCGGGGAAACCCTTAACCGTTGCGAGTTTTCCTCGGGAAGCGTCCACCTCCTCTGTTCTCTATTTTGGGTTGCCGGGAAATCCGGTTTCCGCCTTAGTCACCTTTTGGCGCTTCGTACAACCAGCGATGCGGAAATTCGCCGGATGGAAGCAGGGATGGGAACCTCAGTTTTTAACAGCGCGATCGCAGCAAGAATTACGCGGAGGAGGACCCCGAGAAATCTATCTCTGGGGGAAAATCCACTGCATCGATGGCATTTACCAATTTGAACTAGCAGGCGGCAGTCACAGTTCAGGAAATTTGATTAATCTCGCCCAAACCACCGCTTTAGCTGTGATTCCCGTGGGAGTTTCCACCATTGCACCCGGGGACGCGATTCAAGTGCTGGCGATCGACAGGTAG
>CAYUEH010000731.1:0-2711 GCA_964442465.1 uncultured Laspinema sp.
GGGCTTAATCTCAGGGGTGAAGATGCTTTATAATAGTCAGATTGCACCCAACTGGGGAAGTTGTAGCGAGGGAACCGGATTAAACCCTTGTTCAATCATGGTAGTCCGGGGGATTCACAAATTGCCCCAAAGCATCACAGTCGGCAGAAAAAGGAGTGTTAACGGTGACCATTGTCATCATCATGGGAGTATCGGGTTCTGGTAAAAGTACCGTCGGGAAGCGTCTGGCAGAGGCGTTAGACTGGCAGTTTATGGATGCCGATGATTTACATTCCCCGGAAAATGTGGAGAAAATGAGTCGGGGAATCCCGTTGGATGAGAGCGATCGCCACCCTTGGTTAATGGCAATGCGGCAACAAATCTCCGCCTGGTTACAGCAAGATAAAAATGTGGTGTTAGCTTGTTCCGCTTTGAAGCAATCCTATCGCGAAATTTTGGATTGTTCTTTGGAACCGATTCAGTTGGTTTATTTGAAGGGTTCCCAGGCAGTGATTCAGTCACGAATTCAGTCCAGAACCGACCATTTTATGCCAGCGGATTTGCTAAATAGTCAATTTGATGCCTTAGAAGAACCGACTCCCGATGAGGCAATTCATGTGGATGTATCGTTACCCGTTTCTGAGTTAGTGGAACGAATTTATAGTGTGGTGAAAGGGTCGGGATGAGAGAGTTGGGTCGGGGATTTTAGAGAGTTGATGGGGTTTGGGCGCGATCGGGAGGCAGAGTCTCCAAAATGCCAGCAGAGGGTGCAGTTGCGGCGATCGCCTATGAGAATCCCCGGCAGAAAACCGTCGAGTCCCGAACCGATGAGATGCCTAAGATCCGCAGTCTGATTAGAGAATCACGATCAAGTCAATTTGAACTTCCCCGGGGTGAATCCAATGTCGCCATTGCCTAGATAATAGAATTGTCCTCCCCTATCCGTGCAATGGAGACGAGAAACCCTGATGAATCGCCCTCTAACATTTTACGATGCTCAACAGCGTCCTTGGCCGAATTCGCGCTTAGAGCAAACCAGTATTCTCGGTCATACGACCCCCACCACAGTGCGCCTGTGGTTTCGGGTTTCTGAACCGGGGGAATACTGGTTGGTGGTGTCTTCCCGTCCCATTCCCACTCAGGGGATTCCCTTGTTGATTTTAGGCGATCGCCATGAATACCAGTTGCGCTTGACCACTCCGACTCACACGGAAGAATTTTTCCCAGAAATCGTTCTCCCCGTCTCACTCACACCGGAAACCGACCTCACCGGCGTCATGGAACTGATGAATCTCACGCCGGATACTCGCTATTATTATGCTTTATTTGACCCGAATCGGGATTCTCCCTGGGAGTTGGGACATGAGGAACTCCTGTGGTTTCAAACCTTTCCGGAACATCCAAAAACCATCAATTTTGGCATTTATAGTTGTCATATGCCTTATGAAGGGCGGCGTCTGGCCAATGTGGAAATGTGGGACAAATTTAACGAGGAACTCTCCCATGTGAATGCTCGATTTGTGTTAGCAACGGGCGATCAAGTCTATGTAGATGGCAACTCCGACTTGAGTATCTGGGAATGGTTGCGGAAGGTCAAATCCCAGCATCCGACTCGCGAGGATATGATTACTTGGTATCGGGATATTTATCGAGGATATTGGGGAATCCCCGAAGTGCTGCGCATTTATCGGAGATTTCCCACTTATATGATCTGGGATGATCATGAAATTGTCGATGGATGGGGGTCTTATACACCTGATGAACTAGCGGGATTGCTAGATACCTCCTGGCAACTGCGAAATAAGTCGCAACAATTGCAGTTTGCCGATGAAATGTTTGCAGCGGCGCGCCAGGTTTATTGGGAATATGAACATTCTCATAATCCTGAGACTGATTTTGTGAATAATCAGTTTGATTATGGATTTGATTGCGGACGCTGTGGGTTTTATGTGTTGGATATGCGTGGACATCGCAATTACAATCGCGACGATCATCGGTCGTTAGGATTAGAACAGTGGAGTCGGTTTGAAACCTGGATTGCTAGTCAGTATCAATCCGATGCCGATGTTTTATTTATTGTCTCTCCTGTTCCGGTGGTTCACTTAAGTAGTTTTGTAATCAACAAAATTGATTTAACTTTGTTTGGATATCAAGATGACCAACGGGACCATTGGGAACATCAAACCAATTGGGATGAGCGGAATAAATTGTTAAAGTTGGTCTTTGAGTTTTCTCAAAAAACGTGCAGACGGGTGATTTTTATTAGTGGAGATGTTCATATTGGGGCGGCGTTTAAACTGTCTCATCCCGATTTTCCTAGGGCCCAGGTTTTTCAGGTGACTTCCAGTGGGATTGCTTATGCTCATTTGAAGGGAATGGAACGACGGATTTTGGAGATGTTAGTTAAACCGGAAGGTAATTTAGGCGATCGCCCAGAAAATGTTCCCTATCATTTTGAGAATTTAGCAGTCTGTCGTTATAATAATTTTGGCATTCTTCGGGTTACGGAAGAGGACTCGGGAGGGATGGAAGTCTGCTTTGATTTGTATGGGGGAAATCGGGAAGAGAGTGGGGTACTTTCTTTGTTGAAGACCAGTATAATTCTGGCATAAATGGGGAACCCCACCCTAACCCTCCCCAAGACATCGGGGAGGGGACCGGAGGGGAATTGAAGACGAGTATAATTCTGGCATAAATGGGGAACCCCACCCTAACCCTCCCCAAGACATCGG
>CAYUEH010000731.1:2811-2917 GCA_964442465.1 uncultured Laspinema sp.
GGAGGGGACCGGACAGGGTAAGCTCATCTAATTTGGTATCAATTGTACTTTACAAGGAAAAATAATAGAGTTATAGGAGAGCCCTCTGGGATTAGAAATTATACCC
>CAYUEH010000732.1:0-2917 GCA_964442465.1 uncultured Laspinema sp.
AAATATAGTCAATATAATTATCCTGTAACTTGGGTTGCAGGGTCAGCTTAATCTGGTCGCAGAGGGCTAAGGGATGAGATTTTTGCTTAAAGTCTTCATATTGGGCGATCGCCGGGAGTTGAGACAGTTCCTCCCCAGAGAGTTCGCGATCGGAGGCGGGAGGGTTGCTAATTTCCAGGGATTGTAATTGTTCTTTGTCTTCTGGGGGGAGCGATCGCACCCAATCGAGTTGATTGTGTTCCACGTCCAAGAACGCTAAATCATTATCATAAATATGCAATAATTCAGGTCCAACAAAATCCAGATCGGCTTCCGTTTCACAGCGATTGATGACCTCAACTCCATCCTCACGGATATGCTCTGTTAAAGTCAGTAACGACTGACAGGAAGACCCCAGTTGATTTTGGAGGGAATAGCTGCGGGCAATTTCATACTCAATCAGCCAAGCACATTCAACCCGTCTTAAGTATCCAGGAGCCTGAACATCGCCTAAGATATTGGGATTACGATAAATGGATAAGGCTTTCCCCAACATTGACCGAGCATTAGCTAAATCCGTATTACGAATTGACTCATCATCACAGGATAACCCCGTTTTAATTAATTCGATTGCACCGCTAAATTGACCATAGGCTTTCACCAACTCCATCCGATGCTGCTCAAACTTAATATCTTCAGCCACTCGGTCTAACTGTTCCTGAACAGCTTGTCCTTGGTCTTGGATAAGTGAGGTTAGATCGAGAAAACCTTGCTCAATTTTGATTCCTAGCTTTTCAACATCTTCTCGCAGTTTTAAAATTTGCTTTAGGCTGACTGCACCGATAGCAACATTTGCCACAGTTCCCACGCCAATGAATCCCATAGTCGTTTGTAATACGCCCAAAGACCTGGTGACGTGAGCAAGCTGTCCGATAATATGCTTGTTTTGCTGAACAATATGGTGATTTTGGGCAACAGATATAACTCCAGTGAACCCAGCCATTGGATTCATCCCCAACAAAGAGGTTTGAGCCATTTGACCGGCGACATTACCTAAAACCTGACCAAGCGCCTGATTCCCGGTCACACCAATCGCATGACCCACAATGCGACCGGTCGCCTTATCGCGGGCCACGCCAATCAGTGGACCGGCTCCTGTCTTAACAATCTCGTATGCCCCAGAAGCCAGGCCCGCTTGAAGATGAGGCGGAAATATAAAACTTACCATAGTGAAACCCCAAACTAGGAGAATAACCCTGATTCTAGCAGTTTTTTCGATATTTGATAAGGTTTGTTTTTTTACGAATTGAAATATTTTGCAAGGTTGCTTAACGTTTTATTCTCAACGAATCATAACTTTCCTGAACAGACCCTCATTCTGAAAAAAAGTAGTACAATCTGAGGAAACATCTATCGCGAGTAGGGTGATGAAGAACCGACCAGTGGGAACCGAGGCGATCGCATTGCTGTCCCAAATAACCGGCGAAGACCTCAAATCAGGTCATATCAGTCCATCTGTCCTATTTATAGCTGCGATCTCAACCCTCCTGATGAGGGTTATGTGTGCTGATGGGGTAGTAGATGAGGATGAAAAGCGTTACTTCAAGATCACTCTGAATCAGGTGATGCCGTCGGAAGGAGATTTACGCCGCCTCATTCAGTTAATGGTGAATGGAGTCAAGAAACACAAGCTTTATCGTAGTTTTCAAGCTTTAATTACCCTAACATCCACATTTTCTCAGTCGGAGAAGCTATTACTGATCAGTTTTGGCTATCAAATGTCCAGTATCGATGGCATAATGGACAGCCGAGAACTTGAGTATTTAAACAACATTGGGACTCGCTTTGACCTAAAAGCTCAGCATTTAGCGGTTTTAGAAGCTACCTTTCAGGGGCAAGAAATTCGTGACCAAACCAGCTTGACCGAAGTTCGTAAGTTACTAGATCCCTCTCAGTTTTATGATTTAGAGCCTATCTTTAAGAAAGCGGCCAGTCTGATTGAGGACAGATTCCCTGAGAGTGAAGAGGATACGTTAGAGGTTGTGACAGATGTTGTAACCGCTGAGAAAGGGGGGAACGCATATTTAAAATTTGAGGAGTTTAAAACCGTTAAAGCTCAAGTTGGGATTCAGGGATATCACTATTTCCAGATTCTACAAGACTTGTGCGATCGCAAAGTGATACCCACAGAATTATTAGCAGCCACTCGAAAGTTATTCATCAAACTATCTGATAGCCATTTTCGTATTTCGGTAATCGGTAGCTTTAGCGTGGGTAAATCTACACTACTTAACGCCTTGTTAGGGTCGAAAGTTCAACCGGTTGCAGCTATCCCTTGTACGGGAGTTGTGAGCTACTTGCGCTATGGTCAGCATCCCCGCGTCATCTGTCACTATAAAGATAGGACAACCGAAGAAATCCCGTTTGAGGCGTATCAAGATAAAGTTAAGATTGCTGAATCCCAGTCAGAGACTGAAGCCAATCGAAATCAAGCATTGGTCAACTCATCCCTAGAGCATGTTGTTTTTGAGACTCCCGATTTAGAGTTTTGTAAATATGGTACTGAAATTGTTGACTCACCGGGATTAAATGAACATCCTGAACGGGAAAAAATCACACAGCAACTGGTTAAGGAAACTGATGCCATTATCTTCATGATTAGTGCTCAACAGCCTTTGACAGCCACGGAACGAGAGTTATTTGAAGAAATCCGAAATTCTCTGCATCTTCCCAGTGACGCAGACATCAAACCGGCAAAAAACATTTTTGTGGTCATCAATTACATGGATGCACTCATTAGCGATGATGATGATGACGACGATGATCGTAAACGCAATATCAAGGCGGTCAAAAAACGGATAGAAGATTTCTGTTTTCATGAACAGCCAGTACGGATTGCTGGCGATAACCGAGTTCACTACATTTCTGCCAGAAAAGC
>CAYUEH010000733.1:0-2916 GCA_964442465.1 uncultured Laspinema sp.
TCTTTGGGGTTATTAAATTTATTGTTTGGACAGAGAAAGGGGAGGGAACCCCACCCTAACCCTCCCCTTGGCAAGGGGAGGGAACCGGAGGTGTCAGGGGCGGGTGTTTGCAGGGAATAAACCCTCGGGTTATCGTAACTATAGTCGGGCGGCACAGATGGCGGCACCGATTAATCCCACTTGGGGATTGAGAACGATATGAACCGGGACTTTTTTGACCAAGGGAGTGACTCGACCTTTGTGGTTAAAGTTGTTGATAAACCGATCGCCTTCTTCAATTAAGGGCAGAATTTTAGCCGCTATTCCTCCAGCAAGATACAATCCCCCGTAGGGTAGTAATTTTAAAGCCAGATTTCCCGCTTCCGCACCATAAGCTTCCACAAACATTTGTAAGGTTTGTTCGCAAATCGGGTCAGATTTTTCCAGGGCCGCTTGGGAAATCTCTGAGGGGTCCTTATCTGCCGGGGAAACATCTTTTCCTTCGGCGATCGCCCGATCGCGCAGGAATTTATAAATTGACGCAATCCCCATCCCCGATACCACTCGTTCCACAGATACGCGATCGATCTTCTCCCGTTGCTGTAAATCTTGCAACAGTTCAAACTCTAGGGCCGTGCGCGGTGCAAAATCCCCGTGACCCCCTTCTGAGGGATAGACAAAATATTCATCCAAATGCCGGATTAAAAACCCTTGTCCCAGTCCCGTTCCTGCCCCAATCACGGCGATCGGGGCGGCAGTTTGTGATTCCCCGGTTTGCAAGGTATGGAGGTCCGCTTGATGCATCCCCAACACACCGTAACCCACCGCTACAAAGTCATTAATTAACTTGACATGGGGAATGTTGAGTTCTTTTTCTAATCGATCCGTTGTCAGGGTCCAACTCAGGTTACTCAGGACCGATTTATGTCCAACCACGGGACCTGCGATCGCAAAACAGGCCCCCTTGGGGGAGGGGACCTCTCCTAATTTCTGACTCGCTTCCTTGAGAAACTGACCCACAATGGGTACTAAGTCAGGATACTCCTGACTGGAGTAAATCCCCTCATAGAGGGTGTCAATTTGGAACGTCCCTGAAGCATCTGTGGCAGTCGGCATCTCCACCAAGCGCAAAAGGGATTTGGTCCCCCCGATATCTCCGGCTAATAGTAAGGTCATCTGATTGATTCTGAGCGTATGGACTGTTGGATTAAATCCGGTTTCTTTTTAATCTTGCTAAAAAAATCGGATTTCCGCCTCAATTTCTCGCAAATGAGAGCGATCGCCCTTCAGTTCCATGTCCCAGGTTTCCCCTTGGCGGACCAGCTTGTACAAACAGCACAATCCCGCACTCAACTCCGTTTCCACCGCCTCCACCGCTAAACCCATCGTCGCCCCAATCACTGAGGCCCCATGCCCCACTAACAAAATCTCCCCGGAAAACTCATCCGCCAGCAGTCGCGCCGTTTCTCCCGCCCGTTGTAGACAAACCGGGTCATATTCGGGATACTTTGGCACCACCCGCGAGTGATACCTTAAATCAATTCGGGGAAATTCCTGGGCTAACACCTCCGGGGGAAGGGTTTCCGGCATTTCCGTCATCCACTCCGGATTTAACCATTCACAGAGTCCCCACTCCAGTTTTAGGGGTAAGTCTAAAATTTCTGCCACCTGATTTGCAGTTTGTACGGTTCGCAGAAAAGGAGACGTGAATATATGACTTATACGTTCTCCCTTGAGACGTTCGGCTAGTTCTTGCGCTTGCACAAAACCATCTGCCGACAAGGGCGGATCGTAGCGACGTTCTGCTGTATTAAACCATTCAGGGTTTACGAAGTCCAAACGGTTCGCGTGTCTTGCAATCCAAACGATTTGAGACATGGGTATCACTCATCCACTCATCAGCAATTTCAGTCTAAGTTGGCACAAGGATGAGTTGTCCCAACCCAGACTTCTTCCTCACTATACTGGTTTCTGACCGTTTGCGATGCAGCCGATGTAGTGGGGGTTACAAACTGTTTTAAAAGTCGGGCCAGCCTAAACACCAGGGCAAAGATAGGCAACCCTCTGGCTAACTGCCAGCCCCGACTCAGACAACTGGTATCTGCTTTTTACTTGTTTTTGGGTTAGAAATTATGACCGTAGCACAATCCTATTCGACTCCATCTACCGCGTCCGGAAACCAGTCCACTGAACTAAAAATTCTTTCCGATACAATTCTCAAACAGAAACCCATTCCCTCCTCTGAGTTAAGCGACTCTGAAAAACAATCGATTCCAGCGGGAACGGTGTTAAAAGTCCAGTCTTACGCCCCCGAAAGCGATCACGTTAAGGTTGCTTTTGCCGAGGAAAGTTTCCAAGGTCGCAACACCTGGTATGTTTATTATAAACATGGGGTGATTCTGCATAAAGGGTCAGTAGCTTTTCCCGATCGCATTAAACTAGCGGTTCCCTACAAATCCCAACTGGATAATGCCAAAAATCCTTACGGCAGTTGCAACACCACCAGCATTGCCATGTGTTTGGCCTACCTGGGGATTAAAGGCAAGCAACCTCACAAACAGTTAGAAGATGAACTCCAAGAGTGGTTAGAAGCCCGGGGTTTAAGTCGTCACGACCCCTATCATTTGGCTCAAGTTGCCGAAGCTTATGGAGCAAAAGACCGTTTTACTGAAAAAGCCACCTTTAATGAAATCAAGGAATGGCTGATTCAAGGTAACCCAGTTGTTATCCACGGTTATTTTACCAGTTTCGGTCATATTGTCTGCTTGATTGGCTACAATTCTCATGGCTTTATTGTCCATGACCCTTATGGTGAATATTGGTCTCATGGATACAATACTTCTGCACGAGGTGCGGGGTTAAGTTATTCCTACGACCTGATTTACAATACCTGTAAAGCTGATGGGGATTGTTGGGTTCATTTCATCTCCCGTTAAG
>CAYUEH010000734.1:0-2901 GCA_964442465.1 uncultured Laspinema sp.
TTAAGTAGAAATCTTGCAAAATTCTTTAAAGCCCCCGGTGGAATTAAACATTTATCCCCCTCCCGTCCCCCTTGGGAAGGGGGACGGGAGGGGGATAATCAGGGGGGGAAAGGGGGATCAATCCTTTTTTTTGCAAGAGGTCTAGTCAGTAAAACCGGGCAGAATTGAGAATCAATTCCGTCTTTAACCCCTGAAAGGATGTTAGAGATTGAAAGCCCCGGGCCAGATGATCATCCGTTGGACCTTTAATCATAGAGCTATGGGAACCCGGGGAAAAACCGGGCGCAGAAAGGGGTTGAGAGAAGCGTCATCTCAACCAGAGTGGATCCAAATCCTGCGGGCCATAGATCCGGGGGAGTCAGATACCTGGGACTGAACAGTCGGGGAAAACCCGGGGAACGTTTGATGACAAGATAGAGTTAAAGATGGGATAAATAAACAGAAGACCCATCTGTAATTCCTGCAAACCCGGGAAAATAGAACTCTGCAAAGCGCGAGTACCAACTATGCTCAATACCACTGAAATACTGATCGACAACTTTGTGCAAAAGCTGAGGGAAGGCTACCACCGAACCTACGGAGGATATAAACCGGACTACGAGGATATTATTGCCTGGGCGGGGAGCATGGCGCTCGAAAATATTGCCAACAGTGACGCCCTGTACCACAATGTCGAACATACCATTTTAGTGACCTTGGTGGGGCAGGAGATCATGCGAGGCAAGCACATCCGAGAAGGGGGGATCTCTTGTGAAGGATGGCTTCATTTCATTATTTCCCTGGTCTGTCATGATATTGGCTATGTCAAGGGGGTATGCCGACAGGACAAAAATGGATGGTATGCCACGGGACAAGGTGGGGAAATGATTCAGCTCAAACCCGGGTCAAGTGATGCGGGACTGACGCCCTATCACGTCGATCGCGCCAAACTGTTTATTGACGAACGGTTTGGGGGTCATAAACTGATTGATGCCGAAGAGATCAAGTACAATATCGAACTCACCCGGTTCCCGGTCCCCAAAGCCGAGGACCATCAAGATACGATTAACTATCCTGGAATGGTGCGGGCTGCCGATTTAATCGGACAACTGAGCGATCCCCGCTATTTGAAGAAAATCGGCGCTTTGTTCTATGAATTTGAAGAAACCGGCACCAATGCGGTGCTCGGCTATAAGCATCCTGGAGATTTACGGAAGAACTATCCCAAGTTTTATTGGAATGGGGTTTTTCCCTACGTCAAAGATGCCTTAGAATATCTGACGCTGACCCAGCAAGGAAAACAGGTGGTTGCCAATCTTTACTCTAATGTGTTTGTCGTCGAACATGAGAGCGCCCAAGATCAGCCAGAGCAATAGGTAAAATCAGCAGAAAACGACCCCTCGGGCAACCCGGGGCATTTATTTAATATCACACCCTTTCAGGTAGGGTTGATTCGCGAATCAACCCTACAGGATATGGGGTTTATGCTTAAGTCCTGGAGGGTTTGAACCCACAGCCGGGATGATGGCATCCTGGTTTTTGAGGTGACTTCTCCCCAGGGGTTGGCCTCACCCGATTAAAATAATCAGGCAAGACGTCTAGTGAAAGCCCCTATCGATTCATGAAACAAGTCTTTTCACCCTTCCAACAGTTTTTATTGACTTGGCTGCTCATGTTAGCGGTGGGTTGGGCGACGCTGAGTGCACTGAGTTATGTCGGGGAAGCCGTCGGGATTCTGATTACGGCTGGGTTGATTGCCTTTTTGCTCAACTATGCGGTGAGTCGATTGCAAAAATTTCTCCCCCGTGGGATCGCGGCAGTTGGGGTCTATTTGCTGGCGGGTTTACTCGTGCTGGTGGTGGGATTGACCGTGGTGCCGCCGGTTTTTAATCAGGGTCGGCAATTAATTGACAACTTTCCTAACTTAGTCAAATCGGCACAGGACCAATTAGCCGGATTTCAAACTTGGAGTGAGCAACGCAATTTACCCTTTGATGTGGGGTTGGTGGAACAACAGATCGGGGAACGGATGCAGGGACAGGTGCAGGCGATCGCCTCCCGAGGGTTTGGATTGGTCCTAGGAACTGTAAGCTGGTTCTTAGATGGGGTCCTGATTCTAGTCATCTCATTTTATATGCTCGTGGATGGGGACCGTTTGTGGCGGACCCTCACCTGGATTTTCGCCCCAAATATTCGGGACCAACTCACCACCTCCTTGCAGCGAAATCTTCAAAAATTTGTCTCTGGACAATTGCTGCTGGGGTTATTTATGGCAGTTACTCTGACTCCAGCATTTTGGGCATTACGGGTGCCATTTTTCCTCTTATTTGCCGTGTTTATCGGCATCATGGAAGTGATTCCCTTTGTGGGGGCAACCCTGGGGATTGGTGCGGTATTCCTGATTGTGGCGTTTATTGATTGGTGGTTGGCCCTGCAAGTTTTAGCCGTGGCGATCGCCTTGCAACAGGTCAAGGATAATATTATGGCACCTCGGATTATGGGCAGTCTCACCGGATTATCCCCGGTAATTATTTTCGCCTCCCTGCTGTTAGGCGCGAAAGTGGGGGGATTTTTAGGGATAATCTTGGCAATTCCTCTGACTGGGGTGATCAAAAGTATTGTGGAAATTGCGATCGACCCCACCCTACCTCCGCAAACCGGGAGTTTCTTCAACAATATCCTCAGTCAGAAACCCCCGCAACCGTTACCGGCAGAAACTGGGATTTCTGGGGGCGATCGCCTCCCGGATTGAGGAGATTCCCACAAATAAATCATCCAAATTCAGTTGTTAAAGACATACTTTACTCTTCAGCCCGCGCAGGCGGGCTTTGTCCGTATAGCCCCACCCTTTAGGGTGCGGGTTTGGGCTCCCCTTACCGTTGCACACTCCGAGGGTCCAAAGCATCGCGCAACCCATCCCCC
>CAYUEH010000735.1:0-2896 GCA_964442465.1 uncultured Laspinema sp.
TCATTGAGTGGCGATCGCGCATCTAGGCCCATTTTGATTCAGGGACTCTCCATCAACCGAACCGGGCTCGCACCTTGAGGGCATCGGTAGGCGAGCATTTCATAATACCATTGAGTTCTTAATCTCCCATCCCTGTGCAAACCCAAACCATAACCTCATGTTCAAACCCAACTTCAGAACAATCGCCCAGGTGAGTGCGATCGCCACGGGGATCAAGTGGGGTTGTCAATCCGGACCCGCATCGTCCCAAAACCTTTGGTCATCCCGTTTCACGACGGTCCCGAGGACCGACGGCGATCGCCCGATTCTCCGCGATCGGATCAATTCTCCCCACTTCGATATACTCCACCGCCAGAAGGTCCAACCTCGACTCCCTCAGTTTACAGAAACTATCCAACTTGATAGAGTGGCTCCGGGTCGAAGTCAGGTCAAGATGCCGGAATTATATGCAAGGCTAAAACATAGGTGAGTGGCATGGTTATCTTTAACAGGACAAAAGGGCTTTCCCTTGCCAGCAAACTAGCGTTAGCCATGACCACGTTAGCGATCGTCACCGTGGGAAGCGTCACCGGGCTTTTCCTTCGTCGCACCCAACAAAACTTTCGCAGCGAACTCGAAAATCAAGCCGAGATCGTCCTGACGACCTTAGCCGTCACCACCGCTCATGCACTCCAGAATCAACCGGCTGACTTTTTAGAAGAAATCCTCGAACAACTCGGCAGTGAGCAAATTTTGGTGATCGGGCGCATCTATGCAGCCGATGGACGAATTGTGGCCGATATCGATAGGGATGAGATTTGGCGCTACAATACCCAACCCAATGCCTTTGGCGTGATTCTAGTTAACAGTAACCAGACCGTTTTTGAATGGGAACGCGATCGCCTGATTGCCGGAAAAGCCGTCATCCGCGAGGACCAACTCCTAGGTGCCGTCAGTATCGGCCTCTCCACTGCCGAGTTGCGTGAAAAAATCGCAGCGGTTCGCAACCAAGGGATCATAGCCGCGATCAGCGCAACCCTCGCTGGCACCCTCTTTGCCTTATTCCTGGCGCGTTCCATCACCCGCCCTTTACAGGAAATGACCGCCGCCACTGAACGCCTTGCCGAGGGGGACCTGGATCAAACCATCGTGGTTGGCAGCCATGACGAGCTTTTTCTGCTGGCAGAATCCTTTAACAGCATGACTGAGCAACTCAAAGCCTCGATCGCCACCCTAGAGGAGCGTGCAGAAGCCCTGCACCAAAGTGAATCGAAAAATCGCGCCCTTTTAGAGGCCATTCCCGACTTAATGTTGCAATTTAGTCAGGATGGGACGTTTATGGACTTTAAAGGGGGAAGAGGCGATACTCTCCTGCGACCTGCCGGAGACTTATTAACTCAAAATCTCGACAATATTTTACCCCCAGGATTAGCCCGTCTCTATTTAAAATATGTCCATATTGCCCTAGAAACCGATGAAATTCAGGTGTTTGAATATGATTGGTTTATTAATGAAACCCGTCGTTATTTTGAGGTCCGCATGGTGGTCAGCGGTCATCAACAAGTCTTGGCGATTATCCGGGATATTACTGCCAATAAATTAACTCAATTAGAATTAGAACAGGCCAAAGAAGCAGCCGAAGCGGCAAGTCATGCTAAAAGTATGTTTCTCGCCACCATGAGCCACGAGTTGCGAACCCCTCTGAATGCGATTCTCGGCTATAGTGACCTATTGCGGGATCAAGCTCAAGAAGATGGTTTAGAGGAATTTGTCGCAGATTTAGACCAAATTCATCAGTCCGGTTTGAATTTGCTGACTATTATTAGTGATATTTTGGATATTTCTAAAATTGAAGCCGGTCATACCAAGCTATATTTAGAACGGTTTAATATGGCGGCCCTGATTGCGGAAGTGCAAAGTAATACTCAGTTGTCAATCCAGAAAAATAGCAATCAACTAGAGGTTAAGTATGGGGATGAACTGGGGACCATGACGGGCGATCGCACCAAGGTTAAGCAGGTGCTGCTCAATCTGCTCAGTAATGCCGCCAAGTTTACCCATAATGGACAAATCACCTTTTCTATAGACCGAATTGAAGCAGTGACTCCCAATGGAGACCCGGACCCCAATCCCGATGGAGCAATTTTTGTATTTACTGTCACTGATACCGGGATTGGCATGACTGCGGAACAAATCGAGAAAATATTTCAGCCGTTTGTGCAAGCGGATGAGAAATATACCCGCAAATATGGGGGGACGGGTTTAGGATTGGCGATCGGTCAGAATTTCTGTCACATGATGGGGGGGAATATTACCGTGGAAAGTCAACCCGGCGTGGGGTCTAGTTTCACCTGCCGCCTTCCTGCCGTGGTTCACAAACCCGAGGGGACTTAGAGGCAGTTTGCCATCAAAAAGGGGAGCAATTGTAGGGTGGGCATTGCCCACCGTAACTTATGGTGGGCAATGCCCACCCTACAATTGCTTAGAGTTTTGTAGCAATATGCCATCAAAAAGGGGAGGCACTCCAGTACCTCCCCTTTTTTATTCAGGATTGAACCCCACCTGATCCACAGAAACGGGGTCTAATGCTCTATCTTGACCGATTAAGAGGGCAGATTGCTGCTGGTATAGGCATCCACCTCGAAGGCGGGGACTCGCTTGCTGTAGTCGATATCAGTTCCGGTAATCGATTCAGCTAGAGTTTCAAAGGACTCCGAACGCCAGTTCCGCTCATGGATGGGTTTGGACTGTTCGCCTCGGAAGTACGCTTGGGTCCCTAATACGGCGACCGCAACCCAACCAACGATAAAGAGTGCAATTAGGATAGTCATGGTCAACCTCGTTGTAAAACTTTGTGAACTTATGTAAATAAATGTAACAGACTGGTTGATGATTTGTCAAGGGGTGATAAATTAAA
>CAYUEH010000736.1:0-2896 GCA_964442465.1 uncultured Laspinema sp.
GTAGAGAGATCGCCCCCTAGTTACCTATCAAAATCCCGGCAGCTAGATGGCGATCGCCCCTCTATCCTTCTTTAAATTGACACACCGAAGAAGTAGAGAGCGCGATCGCTCCTCCACCTCTCCATCTTTCTTGAAATTAACCCGACTTTGAAATCGTCAAAAAATACGCCACTGCTACCATCACCCCCATGACCCCAGAAACACCCGCATCCTTTCATCCCCTCTCCTTGGGTCAGCAAGCTTTATGGTTTCTCTACCAGATGGCTCCCGAAAGCGTGGCCTATAATACTTTTAATACAGCGCTAATTTACTCGAAATTAGATATTAAGGCTTGGCGTCGTGCGTGGAAAAAGATTGTAAGTCGTCATCCGATTCTCCGAACTACTTATACGACAAACCAAGGACAACTCTTTCAAGTTATTCACCAGAAGATAAAACTTCCGGCACAAGAAATCGATGCTTCTCAGTGGACAGAAGATAAATTAAAACAGAACATTTTAGTAGAAACAGACCGTCTCTTCAATTTAGAAAAAGAATCAGCATGGCGCGTCACTTTATTTACGCGCTCAGAGCGAGAACACATTTTATTAGTGACCATGCACCACATTGCCACTGATTTGTGGTCTTATGATTTACTCTTTACTGAACTGCAACTCTGGTATGCTGCGGAAACGGAACGAGTTAGCCCTCAGCAAATAGAAGATTCTATTCCTAAAAATCTGCCCTATACCGATTTTGTACGTTGGCAGTCTGAAATGCTATCGAGTCCAAAGGCAGAAAAACATTGGGAATACTGGCAAAAGCAACTATCAGGTGATTTGCCACTCCTGAATTTGCCGACAGACCGCCCCCATAAACCAATCCAGACTTATCGGGGAGAAACGCATCTTTTCGAGCTAGATGAACAATTAATTCAAGGACTGCGGGAGATAGCTAAATCTACTGACACAAGTCTTTACAGGATTATGTTGGCTGCTTTTTTTGTGTTGCTTTACCGCTACACAAATCAAGAAGATATCCTCGTAGGAAGCCCAATGGCTGGTCGGTGGGGTAGAGAAGAGTTTAAAGAAATTGTCGGCTACTTTGCTAACCCTACCGTTTTGCGAACAACAATAAGGAACAACCTTACATTCAAAGATTTGTTAACTCAGGTCAGCACTCAAGTCAAAGCAGCCCAAAAGCATCAAGATTATCCCTTTCCACTTTTAGTAGAGCAACTTCAGCCTCAGCGAGACCCCAGTCGTTCTCCACTGTTTCAAGCCAGCTTTACTTGGCAAAAGCAACGGTGGTGCGAGTCAGGAAAGGAGCTAGGCTTGAAGATGGAACCATATCCACTCGGTCATCAACGGGGGGCAAGCTTTGACCTGAATGTGATGATGATGGAAATGGGAGAAGTTCTCCTGGCTGGCTGGCAATACAATACTGACTTGTTTGATGAGGCTACCATCGCTCGGATGGCAGGACATTACCAGACTTTACTGGTGGCGATCGCACTCAATCCAGAACAGCGAATTTCAGAATTGCCTCTATTAACATCAGCCGATCGCCACCAGCTATTAGTAGAGTGGAATAACACTGGGGCTGAATATCCCCAAGATAAGTGCATTCATCAGTTGTTTGAGGAGCAAGTTGAGCATTCACCGGACGCTGTAGCAGTAGTTTTTGAAGGGGAACAACTCACTTATCGAGAGTTGAATGCAAAAGCGAATCAGTTGGCACACTACCTGCAAAACTTGGGTGTAGGGCCAGAAGTATTGGTGGGCATCTGTGTAGAGCGTTCCTTTGACATAGTTGTGGGAATTCTAGGCGTCCTCAAAGCGGGTAGTGTCTACATTCCGCTAGACCCAACTTATCCACAAGAACGCTTGGACTTCATGCTAGAGGATTCTTCTGTGTCGGTGTTGCTTACCCAGACGCAACTGGTTGAATTGCTTCCTCCTTCCTCGGCTCGTATTGTCTGTGTGGATGGGGACATAGAAAAAATTGCTTTCCACAGTTCAGAGAACCCCAGCAGCACAGTAACACCGGATAACCTGGCTTACGTTATCTACACTTCAGGCTCTACAGGAAAACCTAAAGGCGTGTTATTGGCACACCAAGGGCTGTGCAATCTAGCCACAGCACAAAGCAAGCTATTCAACATACAGCCAAACAGTCGCGTCCTCCAGTTTGTCTCTTTTAGCTTCGATGTGGCAACTTCAGATATGGTGATTGCGCTTACTTCTGGCGCAACTCTGTATCTAGCAACCAAGGATTCTATTTTGCCTGGAACTGGTTTAATTGAAGTGTTGCGCGATAAAGCAATCACTCACGTTCAACTGCCAGTGTCCGTTCTCAGCTTGCTTCTGTTTGAAGAGTTTCCGGCATTGCGAACCATTGTTGTTGGCGGAGAAACCTGTCCTGCTGACCTCGTGGGACGTTGGGCACCAGGGCGTCAGTTTTTCAATGCTTACGGACCAACAGAAGCCACCGTCTGCGCTACCGTTGCCCTTTGCAGTGACGGCAGTCCAAAACCTCCCATTGGGCGTCCGATCGCCAACACCCAAATCTATATTCTCGACCCTCACAACCAACCCGTTCCCATCGGTGTTCCCGGAGAACTCCACATTGCCGGTGTGGGACTCGCCAAAGGTTATCTGAACCGTCCCGAGTTGACTGATGAGAAATTTATTCCCAACCCCTTTAGCAATGAACCCGATTCGCGCCTCTATAAAACAGGGGACTTAGCCCGCTACCTGAGCGACGGCAACATCGAATATCTCGGTCGAATAGATGATCAAGTAAAGGTTCGCGGTTTCCGCATCGAACTCGGCGAAATCGAGGCAGCATTGAGTCAGCATTCTAGCTTGCTCTCTGCGGCAGTTGTGCTTCGAGAAGATATTCCCGGCCAAAAAAG
>CAYUEH010000737.1:0-2893 GCA_964442465.1 uncultured Laspinema sp.
TGGGCAATGCCCACCCTACAATTTTTAATGCTTTTATCAACCGGATTTAGTATAAAAGCCCATAAAAAAAAATACCCCCCAAATGGGAGATATTTAGGTCAGTTAAGTTGTTGAGAATTTATACCCAGCCTTGATCTGACCAGGCTGGGTCTCGAATCGTTTTCCCTTAATGGGCAAAAACAGGGACGCTCTTGAGTTCAGCAGTCAAACGGCTCAACATCGACCGTTGGCGTTTTTCACCTTTGACTTGCCGATCCATCATCAGACGGCGCGCTTGTTCCGGTGCCGAGGTTTTTGCGGACTGCGGTTCACCAGTGGTCAACGCAACTCCCCGATACTTCAGTTCCACGGTCGTTTGTTGGACCGGAGCTTTCTTCTGATTGCAGAATTTCCAATCTAACCCGCGATACTTACCAGCCAATTCACCGTTGCTGACGGTATCAACTTCTGCGGGAGTATATTCGTAAGTGGTGCCACGATATGAAAGTTTCATGTTTTTCGCCTCCTAATAGAGTCTTGTTTGTAGGTTGAGGCGCGTTCCTTCGGGAGTGACTCCCTACTTCCGTCCCTTGCCAGCTTCATGCCGTTCAGAGATGAACTGGCTTGCGGTGAGGGATGAACGATTTACTTTCTGTATTCATTGTTACCGTTTAAAAATCAAATGTCAAGGGTTTTTCAAGTTTTTTTTCAAAATTACTCCTTAAGGCATAGATGATTTTTCTCTAAAATCCGGCTCAAACCCTTGCCTTCACTGCGATTGAGAGATTGTACAGCCCCGGACCTAGGCAAATTTGGGGGATTTAACCCAATATATAGGGATAGCCAATGAATGGCCCCGACTCGATAGAGGACTCTATATGGCGACGCGGGAGACTCCGCCCCCCACGAAACCCTCTTGACTACAACGGGGTCATCTCCCTTCAGATTGGGCATTGGAGTTATCTGTTTCCTCCAAAAGACCCGCAAGTTCACCCTTGATCCAACTTAACGAAGGAGAAATCCGATCATGACCGATCGCAATACAGCCCGTTATCTGTTGAGTGTCCTGATGCTGTTGGCCGGGGCTGCATCCCCCACCATCGGGGCGATCGAACAGCCTGTGATTCAGGAACTAGAGTCCCATCAAACTGCATTTTTCTGGAGACGACGGTCCGCACCCGATCGCCTCGAAGGAGTCTGGGGGATTAATGAAGCCAGAACTCCCCGGGGACAATCTTACACGGGTAGCCTGGATATTACTGCGATCGGGAATACCGACAACCTCTATCAAGTCTCTTGGGAAACCTCCCAAGGCAATTATTCCGGGTTGGGGTTCTATGAAGAGGGCCGGTTACTGGTGGGGGCCGGACTGGACGAGGGGATTTATGGTGTGGCCCTGTATCGCATCCAGAACGATGGCACCTTAGATGGCAAATGGACCCTCAGTACCGCCCAGGGTGAAGTCGGCACAGAGTTCGCCACCGGAGGGCGATCGGGTGAGTTAGCCGGTTCCTATCAAATTAGCAGTACAGACCCTGGAGAAGAGGATTCTTCCTTCAGTGGAGAATTAACTATTACCGAATCCCGCGATATCTATCAAGTCACCTGGAATGTCGATGATCAAACCTATCGCGGGATCGGGTTGCGGGTGGATGATTGGTTGGTTGTCGGTTGGGGGACTAGCAGTAACCTCGCCGTGTTGGATTATGAATTTAAGGGCAACGAAGGAACTGCACGGTGGGCGAGAACCGGCAGTCGGGAATTGGGGATGGAAAAGATTTCCCTAGAAAATTAGGCGGCCCTCTAGATCGGGGAAATTTGTTGGCAGGCGATCGGGACCCCAGACTCGACTCTTTTTGGTAAAAAATACTATAATTAGGAATAACACCCTAAAGAACTGCAAGTTCACCCCCTGAAAATTGTGTTTACTGCTACTTTATCCCCGCCCAATTCTGCCCAAACCTCCGCGATTCCAGACGATTTATTTGCCGCCATTGAATCCCTGAAGCAGGAACTCAATGCCGTTATCCTCGCCCACTACTATCAAGAACCCGATATTCAGGATATTGCTGACTATATCGGCGACTCCCTGGAACTGTCGCGCAAAGCAGCCAATACCAACGCCGATGTCATCGTCTTTGCCGGAGTTCACTTCATGGCAGAAACGGCCAAAATCTTGAATCCCAATAAACTGGTCTTGCTTCCCGACTTGGATGCCGGTTGTTCCCTCGCCGATAGTTGTCCTCCCGATGCCTTTGGGGAATTTAAAGCCGCTCATCCCAATCATATTGTCATCTCTTACATTAACTGCTCGGCGGCCATTAAAGCCATGAGCGACATTATTTGCACCAGTTCTAATGCCGTTAAACTGGTGCGCCAAATTCCCGAAAATCAGCCAATTATTTTTGCCCCAGACCGCAATTTAGGTCGCTATGTGATGGAGCAAACGGGCCGGAATATGGTCTTGTGGCAAGGCAGTTGTATGGTGCATGAAACCTTTTCTGAAAAGAAAATTGTTCAACTCAAAATTCAACATCCCCAAGCCGAAATCATTGCTCATCCCGAGTGTGAACCCCCGGTGTTGCGCCATGCTAATTATGTTGGTTCAACCAGTGCGTTGTTAAATTATGTTCAAAATAGTGACAGTAGTGTGTTTATTGTTGCTACGGAACCGGGAATCATTCATCAAATGCAAAAACAAGCTCCCGATAAACAGTTTATTCCTGCGCCACCGCTGAATAGTTGTGCTTGTAATGAATGCCCTCACATGAGGCTGAATACCTTAGAAAAGTTATATCTAGCGATGAAAAATCGCGCCCCGGAGATTACCTTACCGGAAGAAACCCGCATGGCAGCATTACGCCCAATTCAACGAATGCTAGAAATGAGCGCGTAATTAGCTACGGCGGGGGTT
>CAYUEH010000738.1:0-2893 GCA_964442465.1 uncultured Laspinema sp.
TGGGCAATGCCCACCCTACAATTTTTAATGCTTTGATCAACCGGATTTAGTATGAGGTTCTGATTCGGCCCATTGCGGGTTGAAAGTCGCGCCACCACGAGCTGATCCTGCTACTCTTAAATTATGCCTTCTGCGGATTCACAAGGGCTAAACTCGCTGTCAGCGGTCCCCTTATGCTAGAGAATCAGTCTCCTTTAAGGTAGCTGAAACCCCCACAATTGAGGATAATAGGGGAGAAGCCGATGCTGACCTACCCAGGAGCGATCGCGCAGATTTATTCCCGGCTGGCGATATCCAATCCCAAAGATTAGCCCATTCACTCTAACTTGATTCAACGGAGGAATCATCCCTAATTCCACAACACTCTGAACCCGTTTATTCCTGATTGGTTCAGTTTGGGCAAAGCAATCTTCTGAACCTGCCACGGATCTCCATCCATTCAGTCTTTGAGCCGCAAGAGTATGACCAGGCAGAATGCCAAAGCCACCAGTACCACCATCACCTGGACACCACACCCGATTACGGTCTTGCTCATTGACGATCAACCGATCATTGGTGAGGCAGTCAGTCGGATGCTGGTAGATGAAGAAGATATTATTTTTCACTACTGCCAGGACCCGCTGGATGGCGTTCGACAAGCCACGGAAATTTCCCCCACGGTGATTTTGCAAGATTTAGTCATGCCGGATGTGGACGGGCTATTATTGCTGCGGTTTTTTCGCGCCAATGCCGCCACCCGGGAGATTCCCATGATTGTCCTGTCGGTGAAAGAAGAAGCCAAACTCAAAGCCGAAGCATTTGCCGCCGGTGCCAATGACTATTTAGTGAAACTGCCCGACCCCATCGAACTCCTGGCCCGCATTCGCTACCATTCTCAAGCTTATATTAGTCGTTTGCAACGGGATGAGGCGTATCAAGCACTACAGGAAAGCGAACTGCGCCTGCGCGCAGTTTTGGAAAATATGCCGGTGATGTTGACGGCATTTGATGTCGAGGGAAATATTATCGTCTGGAACCGTGAGTGTGAAAGAGTCACGGGCTATTCTGCGTCGGAAATTATTGGCAATCCCCAGGCTAAACACCTCTTTAAGGATCACTCTTCAGGGAGTGGGAGTTCGCCCGAGTTGAGTGTCCCCTCTGCCTCGCCAGTTGTCGAGGCTGTGCCGTCGGTGAATACCCTCCGGGATGCCATTATTGAAGAGGTGAATAAAGCGCGGAATCATGGAGGTGCCCGGGAATGGCAAATTACCTGCAAAGATGGCTCGATCAAGACTGTGGCTTGGTCTAATATTAGCTCACGCTTCCCGATCGCCAGTTGGGCTGGATGGGGCATTGGCATTGATATTACTGAACGCAAACAAGCCGAACTGGCGCAAGAACAAGAATATCAGCAACTCCGGCAATTTATTAAAAATGCCCCGATCGCAATGGCGATGTTTGATACGGAAATGCGCTTTCTCGCCTACAGCAACCAATGGCTCACGGATCATAATTTGGTCTCCCAAAGTCTTTTGGGTTGCAGTTACTATGATATCTTTCCCGATATCAAAGAAGACTGGAAAGAACTCCACCAACAGGGATTACAAGGACAATTTATTTCTCGCACAGAGGATAAATGGGAGCGGGCCGATGGTTCGGTCTTATACTTTCGCTGGGCGGTTCAGCCTTGGTACGTCAATCCCCTCAATTCTACAGAAGATGGCGAGGCGATCGGAGGTCTGATTATTGTGGCCGATCGCGTGGATGAATTGATCCAAACCCGCGAAGCTGCCCTAGAAGCCGCCCAAGCCAAATCACAATTTCTCGCCAATATGAGTCATGAAATCCGCACGCCCATGCATGGCGTCCTCGGCATGGCCGGGTTGATGCTGCATACGGAACTCACGGACAAACAGCAAGAATATGCAGAAACTATTCGGATTTCTGCCAAACATTTACTCGGAATTATTAACGATATCCTCGACTTCTCCAAACTTGAAGCCGGAGAAATGCACTTAGAAACTTTGGATTTTAACTTATATGAATGTCTGCAAGATGTGGTGAATTTATTTAAACCCCAAGCAGAAGACCAAGGCATCACCTTAAACCTGCATTGTGAGGAAAACCTCCCCCGGTTTGTACGCGGTGACCCGAGCCGGTTGCGCCAAATTTTACTCAATTTAGTCAGCAATGCGATTAAATTCACCCCGTCCGGTTCTATTTCCCTAAACGCTAAACTCCACGGGAAAACCAACCGCAATACACGGGTTTATTTTCAAGTCACCGATACGGGAATTGGCATTCCCCCGGACGCCCAAGCTAAACTGTTTCAATCCTTCTCCCAACTCGATCCTTCCACCAGCCGTCAGTATGGTGGAACGGGCTTAGGATTGGCGATTTGTGAGCAATTGGTCTCGATTATGCAGGGGGAAATTGGCGTCACCAGTGAAGTCAATCAGGGTTCAACCTTTTGGTTTACCCTGCAATTTCAGAGCGCCAATCGTCGTGGGGAAACGACGGGGGAGTCTCCAGAAGGAATAGAGTGGGATGACTTAGAAAAACCCGGCGATCGCTCGATTTCCAGTGGCAAAAAAAACCTGAAAATTTTGGTCGTAGAAGATCACCTAATCAATCAAACCGTTATACTTTCTCAACTTGATACCCTCGGCTACCAAGCAGACTGTGTGGCGAATGGTCTCGAAGCACTCAAGTGTCTGGAAGCCCAAAATTATGATATCGTATTAATGGATTGCCAGATGCCATTGATGGATGGTTATACAGCTACTCAGGAATTAAGGCGGCGAGAGGGGAATCAAACTCGCACGGTTGTGATTGCCTTGACTGCCCATGCCATGAAAGCCGATCGCGAGAAATGTTTAGCTTCCGGTATGGATGACTATCTGAGCAAACCCGT
>CAYUEH010000739.1:0-2888 GCA_964442465.1 uncultured Laspinema sp.
ACATATTTGCCCAAGATATCCGCTTCTAGGTTAACCCAGTGACCGAGTTGGAGATAGCGGAGGTTGGTTTCGGCATAGCTGTGGGGGATGACGGCAGCGGTAAAGTAAGTGCCTTGTTCATCACAGTCGGCGATGGTGAGACTGATACCATTGACTGCAATGCTACCTTTGGGAACGATATAGGGGGCAATTTGGCGCTGCCATAGGGATGGGGAAGCGGGGGGTGCAGTGAAGGTCATTTCCCAGGAACTGGCGGTTTGGATGGACTGTTGCAGACAGGCGATCGCATCCACATGACCCGTGACAAAATGACCGCCTAATTTGCTGCCAACGCGCAGAGAGGTTTCGAGATTGACGTAGGTATGGGAGACCCTGCCGAGGGTGGTGCGATCGAGAGTTTCTGGGGAGGCGATCGCCACAAAACCTCGCGGCAAAATCTCGACGACGGTCAAACAGACCCCATCGACAGCGACGCTATCCCCTAATGCTAAATCCGTGAGCACCGCCTCAGCGCCGGAATGACAGGAAATTTTGAGATTTTCTGTCCCAGTCGCCTCAATCGTGCCTAATCCCTGAATTAATCCGGTAAACATGGCGTTTTCCTTGAAATTGCATAAATTCTCGACAGTTTGTTACCATTTTTGCCAATCCCCAGTCAAATTTTTTATTAAATTCCTGGCAAAAGAGGGATCTAAGCGGCCAAAGAAGAAGGCATACTGGAATTTGTCAAGCTAAAAAAAGCACCGTGGCTGAGAGAGGTAGGGACCATGCGGTTGGACTTCTTCTGGTTGAACCTCACCCGTTTGCCTTAACGTTATAGTGAAGCATGGACCTGCCTAAAACAGGAGAACGAGACTTGCTTCAGAAGTGTCGAGTTCATTATCCCCCATAGCGTGTTCTAAAGAGGCCGAGCCGATGATTGAGATGAAAGTCGCTGGAATTGCATTGGATGCAGCAACAAGGAGTCCCATAGTGCTGCTCAGAGACGCCGGAGATCGACGAGCTCTGCCGATCTATATAGGCCAAGACCAAGCTAGGTCAATTATTAGCGCCCTTGAAAGCCAAAAACCGCCTAGGCCTTTGACCCACGATCTCATGGTGAATATCCTAGAAGAATATGAGATCGGTTTAGACCGGATTATTATTCATACTTTACAAGACAATACATTCTATGCAGTCCTGAAGCTTCGTCACGGAGAAGTGATTAAGGAGATTGATGCCCGTCCTTCGGATGCGATCGCCTTAGCACTGCGGACTAACAGCCCGATTTGGGTGATGGAAGAAGTGGTGGCGGATGCCTCGATTCCCGTGGATCGAGAAGCGGATGAAGCAGAACGGCAAGCGTTCCGTGATTTTGTTTCTAATATTAGCCCGGAAGATTTCATTCAGCGTAAGGAATTTGGTTCGGGTAGTGGAGAAGTTCAAGAATCGTAGAGCGTTTCAGGGGAGTTGGAAGCAAGGGGAATCAAGAAGTTGGAATCAAGAGAAACTCTAGGATCTGTGCATTCTAATTTCTCAATTCCCGGCCTTCCTCCCCGGAACGAAATCTGAGGAAAAAATGTAAATCGTGGATTACCGCCGATTTGGAAAAACCAATCTCTCTCTGTCGATTTTTTCCCTGGGAACGATGCGATATTTGGCGTCCCCAGAAAATGCGATCGCCACAATCAAAGCAGCGGTGAACCGGGGAATCAACCATATAGAAACCGCCCGAGGATATGGCAACAGTGAAGAATATCTCGGCCAAGCTCTCATGGACTTGTTGCAGGGAAACTCTCCTGTTCAGCGAGAACAATTGTACATCACCACTAAACTCCCTCCTTCCGGGAATGCGGATGAAGTGGAACGGTGCATTGATGAATCATTAGACCGCCTCAAGGTGAATTATTTGGATGGGTTGGCCATTCATGGCATTAATACCCCCCAACATTTAGAATGGGTGTTAGATGCTCAGGGAGGAATGCAGGGGATTAACCAAGCTCTGAGGGATGGTCGAGTTCGACATCTCGGATTTTCTACTCATGGCAGATTAGACTTAATTTTAGCCACGATTAACACCGATTTATTTGAATTTATCAATCTGCATTATTACTATTTCTTCCAACGTAATGCTGCGGCAGTTGCCTTAGCCCATGAAAAAGATTTAGGAATTTTTATTATCTCCCCAGCAGACAAAGGGGGAAAACTCCATACCCCACCGGAACAACTCTCCCAACTCTGTCATCCCTTAACCCCCCTAGAATTTAACTATCAGTTTTTGTTAAGTGACCCGCGCATTACCACCTTAAGTCTAGGTGTCGCTAACCCCGAAGAACTTACCTTGCTCGATCGCCTGTCCCTTCTGAACAATCCCATAGACCAAAACGACAGCAACCCTATCCCCATTCCACAAGACACCATCAATCGCCTAGAAAACCATGCCACCCAGGTGCTAGGTTCAGACCAATGCAGTCAATGTTATGCCTGTTTGCCTTGTCCAGAAATCATTAATATTCCCGAAATTTTACGCTTAAGAAATCTCGCTGTTGCCTACTCCATGACCGATTATGGTCAATACCGATATTCCATGTTTGAAAATGCCGGACATTGGTTTCCCGGGATGAAAGGAAATCGATGTAGCAATTGTGGAGATTGTTTACCCCGATGTCCGGAAAAACTGAATATTCCAGCACTCTTAGAAGATACCCACGATCGCCTCAAGGGTAAATCCGGTCGGCGGTTATGGGGGTAATCCGGTGGAAATTGTTAAACCGAAGGACCAGAAACCGGGTTTCTCGCCCAAATTGGCTGAAAAAAGCCTAAATCTTGTCAAGAAACCCGGTTTCTAACCGTTACTGTTACCTAGGACCAGAAACCGGGTTTCTCGCCCAAATTGGCTGAAAAAAGCC
>CAYUEH010000740.1:0-2888 GCA_964442465.1 uncultured Laspinema sp.
TTAACCGAGGGATTACCGGGGCGATCGTGGCGCGGCAACCCTTTGGTGGGTTTAAACTATCTGGGGTGGGTTCTAAAGCAGGAGGACCGGATTACCTGCTGCAATTTTTAGAACCCCGGCACGTCAGCGAAAACGTCCAGCGTCAAGGATTTGCGCCGATTGAGGGCGTGGATTAAGAGGGTTTGTAATTGGTCATTTGTCATTGGTCATTAATCCCAATGACAAATGACCTAGGACCAAGGACAAATGATAAATGAAAACTATCCGCTTTGTTGACTTATTTGCGGGTATTGGTGGCATGAGATTAGGCTTTGAGAAAGCAGCCGAAAAACTTGCTTTCAAAACTCACTGTGTTTTGAGTTGCGAAATTAAGGCAGATTCTAGTTGGGTTTATCAGCAAAATTTTGGCGAGTCTCCCCAAGGTGATATCCGGATTCTGGAAAAGCTGCCGCCTCATGATGTTTTATTAGCGGGGTTTCCCTGTCAGTCGTTTTCCGCTGCGGGAAAAAAGGCCGGATTTGGGGATACGAGGGGAACCCTATTTTTTGAGATTACTCGGTTAATAGATACCTATCAACCTCAAGCCTTTTTGTTTGAAAATGTGCGAGGTTTGTTAACTAATGATAGGGGGAATACCATTAAAACGATTCAACATGAGTTGGAAGCCCGAGGCTATAGTTTTGATATTTTTGTGCTAAATAGTGCTAATTTTAATTTGCCCCAAAATCGTTTGCGGGTTTACCTCGTGGGATTGTTAAATGCTGTTCCTAACTATCGGTTAGTTTCTGACCCGGGCCCGAAAGATTCTCATTCGTATCATCCCCAACAATTTTCTTTAGGGAATTCGGCTACGAAATCGGTAACTGTGGCGGATATTTTAGAAGATAATCCGCCATCGGAATATGATTGTTCACGGGAATTTGTTAAGGCGTTGAAGCGGCGATTAGAGGGGGATTTGAATCGGTTGCATGGGATGCGATTAATTGACTATCGCGGGGGGAATTCGATTCATTCTTGGGAGTTGGGGTTGCGTGGGGAATGTAGTGCGGATGAAATTGAGTTGATGAATCGGTTTATCCTGAAGCGGCGAAATAGTCAGTTTGGAAAAGAGCAAGATGGGAAGTTGCTGAGTCAGGAGCAAATTGCTACGTTTTTTGAGTCTCCGGAGTTGGAGGAGATTTTAGGGTCTTTGGTGGGGAAGAATTATTTGAAACGGGTGGAGGGGAAATATAAGCCGGTTTCGGGTAATTTTTCCTTTGAGGTTTATAAGTTTTTAGACCCGGAAAAAATTGCGGTGACGTTGGTGGCGAGTGATGCCAATCGGTTGGGGGTGTATCATCAGGGGCGAGTGCGGAGAATTACTCCTCGGGAGGCGGCAAGGTTGCAAGGATTTCCCGATGAGTTTATTTTGCATCCGAAGGGCGATCGGGCTTATTATCAGTTGGGGAATTCGGTGAGTATTAATGTGGTGGAAGCGGTGGCGCGAGAGGTGATTTTAAATCTTCAATAGGGAGGGTAAAGGAGAGAACCCAATCTCCCCAATCTCCCTCATCCTCTCTCGTTACTTGGCTCTGCCAAGTAATGCCTCTTTGGAGGCTCTGCCTCCAGTTGGAGAGCAGGCGCTTAAGCCGCAAAATCCCCGTGTCACGGCAGAGCCATGACACGAGAGCAACGACTGAAGTCGTTACTACGAACGAAGAGAACGACTTCAGTCGTTACTACGAACGGGGGAGAACGACTGAAGTCGTTACTACGAACATCCCCCAATGACAAATGACCAATGACAAATGACAAAGGACAAATGACCCCGAGCCAGACTATGAGAGAATCAAAAGAGCAATATTCACCGCTGTAGCCGGAGTGTTCCAGCAACTCCCAAGCCTATCATGACCAAAACAGCCGTTATTATAGACGGGAAAGCCGTCGCTGAAAAGATTCAAGGCCAACTGCGATCGCAGGTGGAAGGGTTAGCAGAGAAAGCCAGTCGCCCTCCGGGGTTGGCGGTGCTGATGGTGGGGGATAATCCCGCCTCTGCTGCTTATGTTCGCAATAAGGAACGGTCCTGTGGGAAAGTGGGAATCGCCTCATACGGACGGCACTTTCCTGAACAAACGACGCAAGAAGAATTGATGCAGGCGATCGCGGACCTTAACGAGGACGATCGCGTTGATGGAATTTTGGTGCAACTGCCGTTACCGACGCATCTGGATGCCGTTGCTGCCATTAATCACATCCATCCCGATAAAGATGTGGATGGATTGCACCCGGTGAATTTGGGGCGGTTAATGCGGGGGGAACCGGGATTATGTAGTTGCACTCCTGCTGGGGTGATGGCCCTACTCAGAGAGTATGGCATTGACCCCAGAGGGAAGCAGGCGACGATTGTTGGGCGGAGTATTCTGGTGGGTAAACCGATCGCCTTAATGTTGTTGGCAGGGGATGCAACCGTCACAATGGCGCATTCGCGATCGCCGGATTTAGGCGCAATTACCCGCAATGCCGATATCCTAGTGGTGGCTGTGGGACGTCCCGAACTGATTACCGCTGATATGGTCAAACCCGGGGCGATCGTCATCGATGTTGGCATCAACCGAGTCACCGATTATGAAGGCAAATCCAGGCTAACTGGGGATGTCAATTATGAATCTGCCAAAGAAGTGGCGGGATTTATCACCCCAGTTCCTGGGGGAGTTGGACCCATGACCGTGACCCTGCTGTTACAGAATACCGTGGAAAGTTATATCCGGCGCTTAGGATTGGAGTAGACCTCTTGCAAAAAAAAGGATTGATCCCCCCAACCCCCCTTAGAGATCCCCCTCCCGTCCCCCTTCCCAAGGGGGAGGCCAGAGGAATAAATATTTAGTTCCAGGGGGGCTTTAAAGAATTTT
>CAYUEH010000741.1:0-2870 GCA_964442465.1 uncultured Laspinema sp.
AATCCTGAGTCCTCTGGGAAAAAATGTTCGTAGTAACGACTTCAGTCGTTACCGCGTGACTTGGCATCTGCCAAGTCACGCCCCCATCTGCGGAGTCTCCAGCCTGTCATGGCATCTGCCATGACAGGCAAGCAACGACTGAAGTCGTTACTACGAACATTTTCCCCCATCCTAAAACTCTACCTCAGCTAAACCCAAATACCTCACCCCTGCTGGAGTTAACTCAAACCGACAGGGCAAAATTTCCAACCCCTTGGCAACTGCTTCCCGCAATAACTTGCCATAAAGGGGATCTGCCGCATCTCCGGGCCCAAAAACCTCACAATCTCCCCGACTGATAAAAAATAACGCGACTGCCCTTGCTGAGTGAGTCTCCATCACATCCACTAACTCTAACAAATGCTTGTGCCCTCGGGTGGTAACGGCATCGGGAAATAATGCTTTTTCTCCCTGGGCCCAAGTGACATTTTTCACCTCCAGATATATCGGTGTCGTTCCCTCAGTTCCAGTGAGAAAAAAATCTACTCGACTTTTGCGATCGCGTCCATAAACCACTTCCGGTTTGATGGTTTCATACTCACCCAATCCCGGAAACAGTCGCTCTGCCAAGGCTAATTTAATCACTTGATTGGGTAAACTGGTATTCACTCCCACCCAAGTGGTTGGATTTTCTTCCGCTGCGACTAACTCCAAACTATAGGGGAGCTTCCGTTTGACATTGGTACTCAGGGAGACCATGACCCGACTTCCTGGGGCGGATAACCCTAACATTTTACCTGGGTTCGCACAATGGGCAATAATTTCTTCGCCAGTATCCAGTTTGATATCGGCTAGAAAGCGTTTATACCGCTTGAGTAAGGTACCGGGAAATAAACTGGGATAGGTGTAAACAAACTCGCTCATGACTGAAATTGGACTTTGAGGTGAACGACCCAGTTTATCAGAAATAGGTACGAAGACTGATCCATTAGGAGCAAGTCCAGGGGGAAAAGAAACCGGGGTGCGATCGCCATTGCCAATCCCCTCTAAGTCAACATCAACGAATCTTGATTTTTGGAACGGCTTTGAAAGAAAAAACCAGCTAAAGTGAACGGAGAGAACAAAATGTCCTCGGGTAAAAAGACCTAGAGTAATCAGGTTTTAGGACGCTCACCCTGGGGGCAAAATTGAGGAGAATAAACGACACAAGCATTCCAGGGAAATGATTGAACCGTGAACCAACCATACCGCTTGCAACCTTGCCAAACCGATGCAGTTAGTAAATAAGATTGGGATTGAGAATCTACGGGGGGACCTATTTGGCGGCGTTACTGCCGCGATCGTCGCCCTACCCCTCGCGTTAGCTTTTGGAGTCGCCTCCGGTGCCGGGGCCATTGCTGGACTCTATGGCGCAATTATCCTCGGTTTCTTTGCCGCCCTCTTTGGCGGCACCCCGGCCCAAGTTTCGGGTCCCACAGGTCCGATGACGGTGATTATCACCACCGTGATTGCCTCCTTAGTGGCGCGTAACCCGGATACGGGGTTAGCAATGGCATTTACCGTTGTCATCATCGGGGGACTGTTTCAAATTCTCTTTGGGGTCCTGAAACTAGGACAGTACCTCACCCTGATGTCCTACACGGTCATTTCTGGATTTATGTCTGGGATTGGGGTGATTGTGATTTTGCTGCAACTGCCACCTCTGCTGGGCTATCAAGGCGGGGGTACGGTGTGGGGAATCCTGCAACAACTGCCCAGTAATCTGATGCAACCGAACTTCTACGCTTTAGGATTAGGACTCCTAACCCTGGCGATCGTGATGTTGGCCCCCCCGCGACTGAACCGAATTTTGCCGGCCCCCCTGCTGGCATTGGCGATCGCCACTGGGGTTTCGGTCCTGTGGATCGGCAATGGCGATGTCCCTCGCATCGGAGTCATTCCCAGTGGATTACCCGAAATCAAAATGCCCACCTTTACCCTGAGCGAAGTCAGAATCATGATACGCTATGGGTTAATCCTGGGGATTCTGGGTTCCATTGACTCCCTTCTCACCTCCCTCGTCGCGGACAACATTACCCAAATTCATCACGACTCGGATAAAGAACTGATTGGACAGGGGATTGGCAACTGTTTCTGTGGACTCTTTGGCGGATTACCTGGGGCAGGGGCCACGATGCGGACGGTGACCAATGTCCAAGCGGGGGGTCGCACACCGCTTTCAGGGATTATTCATGCTGGAGTGTTGCTCATCATTACCTTGGGGGCGGGTCCGATAACCACAGTGATTCCCCATGCGGTCCTCGCGGGACTGCTGTTAAAAGTGGGTATCGATATCATTGATTGGAGCTTTATTCGCCGGGCACCGAGTCTCTCACCTCGGGCAACGGGACTGATGTCTTTGGTCCTCATCCTCACGGTGTTTGTGGATTTAGTCACCGCTGTGGTGGTGGGGGTATTTATTGCCAATCTGCTGACCATTAAGCGACTCACGGATGTTCAGAGCGATCGCATCAGGGCAGTCAGTGACCCCAATTTCGCAATGGGGTTAAGTGAGGAAGAACACGAATTACTGACTCAATGCCAAGGGGATATTTTACTGTTTCAATTAGGCGGACCCCTGAGTTTCGGTGCAGCAAAAACATTTTCCCGTCGGATTAGCATTCTCAAAAATTATCAAGCTTTAGTCTTGGATTTGAGCGAAGTCCCCACGATGGGGGTAACCGCAGCTTTGGCGATCGAAGCGATGCTGATCGATTCAGAACAATGCGATCGCCAGGTTTTTGTCGTCGTCTCTCCCGGACAACCCCGGCGACGCCTCGGCAAACTCAACCTTGACCGATTTTCCTGCGTTCACCTCATGGAAACTCGCTGCGAAGCCTTACAACGGGCTG
>CAYUEH010000742.1:0-2869 GCA_964442465.1 uncultured Laspinema sp.
TAACCCCCACCCGACAAAAGCAAAGGCGAAACTCAGCAGCAAGGCAAACATAAACGGATGAGGCCGATCGCCGTGGTATGCTTGCCAGGGAAAGCTCATCGGTTCTTGTTGAAAGATTAACGCCGAAGTCGAGGCGATAATTGCGCCGGTGGCAATTCCCACCCCCACTGCCTGAATTTGGTCTTGGAGGGTTTCGTTTTGCTGTTCCAACCGGCGATCGCGTTCTGCTTGGTCCACCTCTACTAAACCGCGAATCGAGGCGATCGCTGTATCCAGTAACCCTGACCCTTGCTTAAAATAGTTCAAGTCAGCGCGGATTTGTTCTTGAAAGGCGACTGCCTCCTTCTCCCCAAACACCCAAAACCCCCCCAAAGGCATTTGCGCCAGTTGTTCCATCTGCTCCAGGGTAGTCCGATAGTTGGTATGATTAATGGCGATCGTATTGTGAGCATATTCCAGATTCCGCAATTGTTGAGAATAGCGCAGAGAAGTTCTCAGCAATTGTTTCAAGGTACTTTTCAACTCCCCCAGTTCTTCATCCCGCAGACAATCCGGTTGAGTTTCCAGGAGATACCGTTGATTTAACTGATTCAAACTTTCTTCATTTTCAGTAACCATCTGATCCGCTGCCTTATAAAAGCCGCGACTATCCCGAAAACTATTGCTAATTTTGTGATAATAGAGCAACAGTTCCGGCAAGTTCCAATAACAGCGATGTAAAACTAAACTGGTTTTGACATCAAAGAACACCCAAATTAACAAATGCCCATAAGGATTCACCGTTAACTCATCGCGGGGATTGCCATACTCATACAGATAGCCCCCCAAAAACTCATAAAACCGATAGAGACGCGGTAGGGAATTGCCGTTTTCTAACCCAAAAAACCCCTGCCAACAGACTTGGGCAAACTCCCGCAAGTCTTGGATTGCCTCCGGTTTAGGAATATCCAGATAGACTGTCAAAAGCAGAGTTTGCCCCAGATAACCCAAGGGCGGTACTGTTGGCGGATTAAAACAGTCCTGGGGGTTGAGTTTCCTCAAATCTGCTAGTTTATATTCATCATGACCGTACTGTTCCGGGCAGAATAAATTTAAGTTTAAAGCATAGCTATCATGGAGGGATTGGGGATAGATAAACCCCTCCAGGTTTTGCTCAGGAATCTCGAAATATTCATATTGTCTTCCCCCTTCTAGGTCAGGATTGAGCAGTAAATCAAACTCTGGGGTTCTCCCTTCATCCTGCCAGCCCGAATTGACCTTGACCCCAAACTTAGATAAAATGTCATTATATTGCTGTTGAACCCAATCTAAATTAGCCACCGTCGCCGTTGGAGACAAAGGTTTATCTGTCGCAACCACTAACCCTTCTCGATAGCGGTAGGCAAACCAATAGAGACTCGGTGCATAGAGAGAATCAGGGGTGTCAATCATGCTTGATTCTCGGGTCGGGCCTGGTGTACAGTTTCCGAAATCATGGCTTTATTATAAACCTTACTCGGTTGTTCTCCCTCCAATGGTTTAGGGATGACTTTACCCTTCTTTACCATACTATCGCGCAGTTGGCGCATCACTTGGGCATCTATTTTCACCCCAAATTCTTGACACCAGGATTGAATATACAGGGCTAATTTAACGGGTCTATCTTCCACCGGCACCAAATTGGTTTCAAACTCCTGGAGAGATTTCCACAACGGGTCATTACCCGGGCGGGTGGTGCGGGCATTTTCAATAAATGTGAGAAAGTCTTCAATGAGTTGCAGTTCTTCGGGAGGCATAATTTTGTAAATCTGGGGTAATGGTCAACATCTGCGAGGGAATAAATCCCCGGGTCATTCTCAACAACCGGCGGGGGATCAATCCCCCGCCTCATAGCTAAAGTCGGATAAATCCGACTAGAAACACCACAGAACAAGGCTTTCAGTCGGTTTCAACCGACTTGAGCTGTTAGGCGGGGGTTTGAACCCCCGCCGGTTGTTGCAACTCTACAGGCAGTGAATTAATCCCCCGCCGGTGTGTTTAAATTGAAACTGTTTCGGGGATTGACTCCGGGATTCCATAGCCGGTATAGGGGCGTTTATAGGGTGGATGCAGCCCTAAAATTATATCGGATTGGGGAACTCCCATCTCCACCAAGGCATGAGCAATATCTAACTCAGTGCCATTGCGTTGTATCCAGATTTTGCCCTCCTTAATGTCTAAATGGACAAAACAAGCATAAATATAGTCCAAGTCATTCCAACCCACATTGACCCATAAATAATGGTCGCCTTTACTGTCAAAAATTAATTGACTCTCAATGTCATCAGTTGGGGACTGATGATAAATTTGTTCTTTCAGCAGGGTTTTGATACAATCACGATAATGGGTTAATTTATCCATTGGGTTATCTCCGCTTTTAAAGGATTATAGATGATTAATTTAAGTTGGCACTCTCGGATTACTTCTTGAGCTAATCGCTCTTGAAAAAAAGAGTTGAAGGTATCCAGGGGAACGGCTAGATAGAGTTTTCGCTCCGGGTGGAGCATGGCTAAGGCCACGCGGTAGTTAATGAATTGTCCGAGAGCTAGGTGAAAATCGGTAATGATGGAACTGCCGACAAAACTTTTAATTTCAATTGCAATTTTTTCTGTTTCTTTGTCAGCGGCTAGTAGGCGATCGGCTGCTAAATCCACTTCAAATTTAACCTTATCAACTTTAACAACCAACGGGTCGGCAGTAATCTGCCATTGTTCTTTTTGGAGTGCCGCTTTAACAGCCTCATGAAAAAGGTCTTTCGCCGCCATGTTTTTCCTTGCCTCGCCACCCAGTCTCTGCACTATTCTAACCCATTGGCGCGGAACGCGGACCAGTAGAGACGGGGGGCAAAGGG
>CAYUEH010000743.1:0-2864 GCA_964442465.1 uncultured Laspinema sp.
GGCGATCGCCGGGAATTGCTCAAAGGGTTGAAGAAAGAGTTGCGATCGCTCAAAAAGAAATTTGGCGACCCTAGGCGCACCCGGATTTACACGGTTTCGCCCGATCGCGAGACAGTGCTGGTGGCAACCCCTGACTCGGGGGAAGAAACCAGCAAAACCAAATCCCGCAAAGGCAAAAAGGCAGCGATTCCCGAAGAAGTTGCTCCCTCGCTACCCCTATTTACCACCCCTCCAGAACCGGAAGAAACGGTTTTGGAATTTACCCGGCGCGGATATGTGCAGCGGTTGTCTCCTTCCAGTTATGAGCGGCAGCAACAGAAACAGGAGGAAAATGCCGAGATTCAAACCCTAGAAGCGGGGGCGGATTTTGTGGTAGAAACATATATGGCGTTTACGGATCAGGATGTGCTGATTTTGACCCGGGATGGCAAGGGATTCTCGATTAAAGTTGGGGATATTCCTGCGAATAAACGGGGTGCCAAGAAAACGCCGTTCGTGAGTTTGTTTCCTCCCGCAGTGCATGGGAATCCGGATGCGATCGCCACTCAGTTTATCCTCTCAGATTATCCCGAAACTCTGGATTTAATCTTCTTGACGGAACGGGGAAGAATTAAACGCTTACCCCTGTCAGAATTTGCCAATTTGACGGCAAGAGGATTAACTGCCGTTAAACTAAAAGAGGGGGATGCGTTAGCGTATGCTAATTTAGCGACAGTGGGACAAGATATTGCGATCGCCACATCTGGGGGACGACTACTCCGATTTGCGATCGATGATGACAACCTCCCCATCACCAGTCGCGCCTCCATGCCACAGCAAGCATTGCGCTTAGGCAAGGGTGAGAATTTGGTCGGATGTGTCGCACTCAGTCCGAGTGAGAAACTGTTGCTGGTGACTAAATTGGGATATGGGAAACGGTTGCCAGTGGAGTTAGTCCGACTGGCGAAACCGGGGGATTTGGGTACTCAGTCTATGACGTTTAAAAATAAGACTGATGGGTTAGTGGGAATGGTGGCAGCGCTTCCAGATGCGGAGTTAAAGTTACTTACCAGTAGCGATCGCTTCTTGCGGTTGCCGGTTAAGTCAGTGCGATCCAAACGCAAAGATGACGCAGGCGATCGGTTAATCAAACTCGAACCCAAAGAAACCCTCGTTTATCTAAGTGTTTCCTCTCCCGAACCCGAACAATATGTCTAAAGGATTAACCCTATCAAGGGAGTTGCATCAAAATGACTCGGTGAAGGAGTCACTACGAACGTTTCCGGTTCCTTACCCTTGGCAAGGGGAGGGTTAGGGTGCATACGCATCAAGCTAACTTCTCAAACTCAAAGCTGGCCAGCTTTAGGGGCCATTTAGCCAGTCCCGATCCGGTCCTCATGGCTCCCAAGTGGCCCCTAAAGCTAGAGGCTATATGCTCTCTATGGAATCGAGTAATCTTTAAATTTTTCTAAAAACCTAGACAGGGGGCGACTTTTGATTTTAAACTAGCCATTTTACAGTTCAGAACAACTCTCCCATAAATCATGGCAAATTCAACTAAACTGGCTCAAATAATTCCCGCCATCTCTGAGCCCATTAATCAGTTATTTGACCCGGATAAATTAAATCAAATTTATAAAAAAACTGGGTTCGTTAAAAGTAAAGAGTGCTACAGTGAATCCTCCAGACTTTTTACAGTTAATGACCCGGGAACTGTTCAAAGAAACCCAACTCTCTTATCCCGAACTCTGTAACAGGTTAACGGAGATAAATCCCCAGGTTTCTTTGACGAATTAGGGGTTCCAAAACCGAATTAATCGGCAGGAATCTGTTGATTATTTACAACGAATATTTGATTGAAAATACCCTAAGTTTAAATATCCAAAAAGCCAGCACCCATATTTCTCCTGAACTCTTGAGTCATTTTCAGAAAATTTTTTTTCAGGATAGTACCCAGTTCACCCTCCATGAAAAATTAGCTCTTCAATTTAAAGGATCTGCGGGTTCAGGGAGTAAAGCGACAGGTAAAATCGATGTAGTCTATGAATTAAAAAGTCAAAAATTCACTTAGATTCAGGTAAGTAAATCTACTATTCCCGACCAATCCCGAGCCGAGGATTTTGTGGAGTGGGTTGAGGAAAACGACCTGATGACTAGAGACTTAGGATATTTAAAACTTTAAGTCCTGCAACAGTTTCAGGAAAAAAAGGCTTATTTTATTAGCCGATTACTACACTGTACTGATGTTTATTTAAAACCCGATTCTTCTGAAGCTATTAATAGTTGCAAATATGCCAACCAAGATTTTTCCAAAAGTTCGGTTGTCAACCTGAATGTCTATCTGGGAAAATTAACTAGAATACCAGCTCGGCTGATTATGTATCGACTACCTGAATCCGTGGTCAATCGCCGACGGCAAGAAGCGTGCATAAAAAGCCAAAAAACGGTGGAAAACTCCCAGTGCAAAGCATCTAGCATTATTAGAGTTTGCTCTGTTTGTTACCAATGTTCCTGAAGCAATTTGGTCAGCGGAAGTAGTCGGAACTATCTATCGAATCAGGTGGCTTTCTTGATTTAAGGTTTAAGGAATGGAAATCTTTGTTGTCTATTCACATCCTCCAAGGAAAAAGACCAGAACGTATTTACTGTTGGCTCTATGGTCGATTAATTTGTCTACTCATTATGACTGAAATATGTAGTTGGGCCACCTGTTATGCTTTTTAGGTCCTCAAACCAGAACTTTCTTTTGATAAAACTATCAAATGGTTGACGCACTTCGGTCGATTAGCTCAATCCATACAAAACAACACTTTACCCTTACTTATGGAAGACTTAAAAAATAACATGAAGCGACTGTGCAAACAAAAAAGAACAAGAAAAACCAC
>CAYUEH010000744.1:0-2862 GCA_964442465.1 uncultured Laspinema sp.
ATTTGGGCTAATGATAGCAGTGAATTAGCCGCGCAAGTGTACCGGAGTAACTTTGGGGAACAGTCTCTCCGGTTTGGGGATATCACGCAAATTGATATAACAGAGATTCCCTCCCATGATATTTTAACAGCGGGGTTTCCCTGTCAACCCTTTAGTCCTGCCGGGAAAAAACAAGGGATTCGCGACTGCCTCCGGGGAACCTTGTTTGAACGGATTATCGAAATTTTAGATAAAAAACAGCCGCAGTATTTCTTTTTAGAGAATGTTAAGCGGATGCTGACAATGGAATCGGGATATCACTTCCGGGTGATTTTGGATGCACTCTGTGCCTTAGATTATTTTATAGAATGGCGAGTGATTAATACCCTCAGCTTTGGACTTCCCCAAAATCGCGATCGCATCTTCATCTTTGGAACCCGCATCAACTCACCCCAAACCTATCTCGAACTCCTGGAAAACTATTCCGTATTGTTGACCCAAGCTGATGTAGAAGCCATTCAACTTGATAGCCAACTCCAGTCTAATTTTACCCCAATTTCAAGCAGTCAGAGCAAACTTCCCAACTGGGGAATTGCCTATCAACGAAAAATGTACGCCAAACCCATTCCTCCCTTGGCAGACATCCAACCGAGGAAGAAACTCCGCGATATTTTGCAAGACGAATCCGAGGTAGACTCTCAGTTTGATTTTACCCCAGATACCCTGGAAAGAATCAAGCAAAGTAAAGCCGTTAATCGGTATTGTAACGGAGTAGAAATCCTGTACAATCAAGGAGGAGGAGCCAGACTGGGTTATACTATTTTTGGCATTAATGGAATCACCTCAACCCTGACAGCATCCACCTCCAGACATTATGAACGATATCGAGTGGGGGATAAATATCGCCGCTTAACCCCGGTGGAATATGCCAGATTAATGGGGTTCCCCGATGACTGGTGTCGCGTTGCCAGAATTTACGATCGCTATGCCTTATTTGGGAATGCGATCGCGCCTCCCTCTGTCACCTGGGTTGGCAACCGAATCGGTCAAAAACATTCCATTTCTTCAGTTCGTAGTAACGACTTCAGTCGTTTCCGGGCCGTGCTAAAGTTATCCTAACCCTAAGATAGCGCATCTAAATCAATTTACTATAAAAATAGCGAGCAAGATGCTCGCACTCCCTAGTTCGTAGTAACGACTTCAGTCGTTTCCGGGCCGTGGTAAAATTATCCTAACCCTAATCCAATAAACAACCCCTAAAATTCCTCCTTATCGCGGACTAAACTTAATCCGATAAACCGAACCCGGATACTCCTTAAATATTTTACTCACCTGACTCCGCAAATTCCAAAACCGCACCGTATTATCTTCACTGGCAGAGGCTAAAATCTTCCCATTAGGACTAAAACTCACACTATAAACAATATTCTCATGTTCCCGTAACGTCACCAACAAAGCACCATCTACACTGCGCCAAATTTTCACTGTTTTATCCGCACTCGCTGAGGCAATTAACTCCCCATCTGGACTAAAACAGACATCTAATACCGCATTTTGATGACCCGTCAAGGTGCGAACTTTGCCATGACGACCCCAGGAAATATCTCGCACCCACAATTTGACCGTCCCATCCCCACTTCCCGAGACTAATTGATTCCCATCGGCACTAAAATTAACGCTATAAACACTATCTTCATGACCTTCTAAAGTTCTTAAGCAAATTCCATTAAACTGCCACAACTTCACAGTGCCATCTGCCAACCCCGATGCCACTAAATTGCCTTGAGGCATAAAATCAATATCAAAAAAACCTGAAGTTTGTCGTTTAATGGAGCGAATCAAGGTGCCATCTTTTTTCCAAAATTTCAACGTTTTATCTGCACTAGCAGTGGCAATGCGATTCCCCTTGCTATTAAAATCCACCCCAAACACTGCTGCATTATGTCCTTTGAGAGTGGTTAAAAAGGTTCCATCTCGTTTCCACAGTTTAACGGTTTTATCTGCACTGGCGGTGGCAATCAGTTTACCATCGGGACTGAATGCCAGACTCAAAACGCTGTCACTATGACCATTGAGAATCGTATCGACACTGCCATTGAGTTGCCAGAGTCGGACGGTTGTATCGGAACAAGCAGCAGCGATCGCACTCGAAAGGGTGGGGGAAAAAAACATACAAAAATCAGCCCGGGTTGGAGTCAGCAGAAGTTCATGGGTATCTCTGATTATAAAGGGTTAAGGTTTCCGTTTCATCCCGGGGGGAGAACTGCTGATGAAAATCCCTCAAAATAGACCGAAAATTGTCTATAATAGCCACAGTGGATTGAGGAGGTTGTATGGGGTTAACAAGTGAACTGCGCTGGTTTTATCCCGGTGATCCACCGGAAGCGATCGCCTATTGGTTTGCCACCGAATGTCCTCAGCAAGGGCCAGTGAACCCAGAAACCCGAGATGATTTATATCTGTTCACCCCAGACTGTGATTATCTTAATATTAAATGGCGACAAGACCGCCTAGAAATCAAATGGCGGCAAACAGAATGGGGGGAGGTTCAGTTTGGAGACTGCCTATGGGGAAATTTGGAAACATGGCAAAAGTGCGCTTGTGAGGAGTTGACTGCTGCAATGCCACCGGATGCGGAAGCAAAGGGAACCTGGGTGAGGGTCCGCAAACGGCGATCGCAACGGTTCTATCAGGTTCAAGATACCACCCTTGAACCCATCGGAGGCGATCGCCCCATGTCCCCAGGATGCAGTTTAGAACTGACTCAACTGGCGATCGCAGATCAACCCTGGTGGAGTCTCGCCTTAGAAGCGTATGGCCCCCCAGACACCCTGATTGACACCCTAAAAGCAACCGCAACGGTCCTTAGCGCCTCCTATCCCC
>CAYUEH010000745.1:0-2860 GCA_964442465.1 uncultured Laspinema sp.
GGTGATTTTTTCAGGGGTTAGATCCCCCCAACCCCCCTTAAGAAGGGGGGCTTTAGAGTGTTTTGAGTTGGGGAGAAAACCTGCAATCAATTTCCCCCCCTTATTAAGGGGGGGTCAGGGGGGGATCCTCCGATTACTTCCGCCAGTTATCCGATTTGTTGTTTGTTTTTCTCTGGGTTTAGCCGTGGTTGCCTGTACCAATGGCATCCCTTCTCAAACCGAGGTAAATTCTTCCCTAGAATTTGCAGAACCCCCCACGCGAATTGTGGCATTAGAATGGGTTTATGTGGAAGATTTGTTAGCCTTGGGAATTCAGCCGGTGGGGGTGGCGGATATCGCCGGTTATAACGAATTTGTGCAAATTGAACCCCAACTGGCGGATACAGTAAAGGATGTGGGAACGCGGCAGGAACCGAGTTTGGAAGCGATCGCCCAATTGGAACCGGACTTGATTATTGGGGTGAAGTTGCGCCATGAAGCCATTGAGGATACCCTGTCTGCGATCGCGCCTACTTTATTATTTGACCCCTATCCCGCCCCAGAAACCGGGATGCAGCAATTAGATGAAATGGAACAAACCTTTCTCAAGATTGCCGAAGTGGTGAATGCTAAACCCAAAGGAGAGGCAGTCTTGCAAGAAATGCAAGCCAAATTTGATGCTGCCGCCCAACAGCTACAGGGGAAACAACTTGCCCAAAGTCCTTTTATTCTCGGTCAATTTCTCGGAGGTGCGCCGCAAATTCGGTTATTTAATGATAATGCAATGGCGGTGCAAATTTTACAACAATTGGGCTTAACCAATGCTTGGCAAGGGGCGGTAGATCCGTTTGGGTTTAACACCGTCTGGATTGAGTCTCTGCCTCCGGTAGAAAATGCCAATTTTTTCTATATTACAGAAGAGAATAATCCCTATTACCAGCAGTTAAAACAAAATCAAATATGGAAAAATCTGGAATTTGTCAAAGAGAATCGCTTGTACTCCATTGGTAGCGATACTTGGATATTTGGCGGTCCGCTTTCGGCGGAGGTATTTGTGGACAAGGTGGTGCAGGCATTGACGCCCAATCAGGCAAATTCCTCGTGACTTGGCTCTGCCGAGTCATGCGCTTATGGAGGCTCTGCCTCCAGTCCTAATAGAGGAATTTAAGCCTAAAAGAGGTTTTCTAAGACAGTCTTCATACAGGCGGCAGAGCCGCATAGAGTGGGTGACGCGGCAGAGCCACGTCACCAGTAAAGAACAACTATAAAAAATAGAATGGTGTTTAAGATTTTTGGGTCTAAATTATCTCCAAGTGCTTCTCGACAATTGACTTCCGCGGCGATGATTTTGCTGGGGGGATTGTTGCTGCTGGTGATGTTGCTATTTGTCCATATCATTCAGGGACAAACTGATATTAATATTGGGACAACCATCAATGCTATTGTTACTCCCAATGATGAACTCGCCACCCATAATATTGTGCGATTGATGCGCTTGCCTCGGGCGGCGATCGCAGTCATTACCGGGGCTGCTTGGGGAATTGCTGGGGCATTGCTACAAACCGTTACCCGCAATCCCCTCGCTTCTTCCTCCACTCTAGGGATTAATGCGGGCGCTTATTTTGCGGTGGCGGCGACGGGAATTTTTGCGCCGGACTTGTTCGCCCGATCGCCGGTTTTAGTAGCACTGACTGGGGGATTGCTGGCGGCAGGATTAACCTATGCTATTGCTGCCGGAGTGCAGGTTTCTCCCATTCGTCTCACCCTCTCCGGGGTTGCCGTTTCCCTCGCCCTGGCTTCATTTACGGCACTCTTGCAAGTCTTTTATGAAAATCAAACCACGGGCTTATTCTTCTGGGGGGCCGGTTCGTTACTACAAACCGACTGGAGTAATAGCGCTTACGCCTTTCCGCGAGTGGCGATCGCGGCTGGAGTAGCCCTCTTGATGTCACACTCTCTCGATGTGCTACTCCTCGGCGATGACATGGCGCGATCGCTGGGACAACGAGTGCAACTCACCCGCTTATCTGCAACGGCGATCGCCGTCTTCCTAGCGGCAGTTGCAGTGAGTGTGGTAGGACCCATCGGATTTATTGGATTAGTTGCCCCCCACTTAGTGCGATTGATGGGATGTCGCCCTCACGCCCTATTGCTGCCCGGTTCAGCCATTTGGGGCGCGGTGGTCCTCGTCGCTGCGGATATTTTCGCCCAAAGTGTGAAAACCAGTTTAAGCGAAATTCCCGTGGGGACTGTCATCCCCCTTGTCGGTGCACCGTTTTTAATTGGATTAGTCCGCAAAACTGCCAATTTGGATGGGGGCAAAGGGAGAACAGTCATGGCTTCCAGCCATCGTCCTTCCCGTCGCTTCTCTTATCCTTTGTTACTGGGAACTGCAATTGTCGCCCTGGCAGTCGCCTTGGTTGCTGGATTAGTCTGGGGTGGAATTACCTTGAACCTCTCGGAAATCCTGGCAACCTTCCTCGGGGGTGGGACTGCCCTCTCACAAAAAGTGATCTTCAGCTTACGCTTACCCCGTCTGCTGGTGGCAATCTTTGCCGGGGCATCTCTGTCGGTGAGTGGGTTGCTGTTGCAAGGGGTTGTGAGAAATGCGATCGCCGGTCCCGAAATCGTCGGGATTACCTCGGGGGCGGGATTAGGGGCGATGTGCGTTCTCATCTTACTGCCCAATCCCCCCGTAGAAGCAGTGGCGATCGCGGCGTTTGTGGGGGCTTTTGTTGCCTTTGCTGCCGTCTGTCTCCTGGCATGGCGCGATGGACTTTCCCCCGCCAGTTTAGCCCTTGTCGGAATTGCCGTTTCTGCCTTCTGTAGTTCCGGCATCAACCTGTTAGTTGTCATGGCTAAATTGCGCGTCGCCCAAGCC
>CAYUEH010000746.1:0-2846 GCA_964442465.1 uncultured Laspinema sp.
CCTGATGACTATAGAATGCAGAAGTGGGAGCATCTTGTTCCTTGATAGCAGGAGGTAGCAAGATGCTCCCACTCCCTGTTTCTTGTCCTCTGGATGCAATTTTGTTCCGATGCCCTAGTCCCCTGAGCAATTTATTAGACCTCTTGCAAAAAAAAGGATTGATCCCCCTTTTCCCCCCTTAAATCCCCCTCCCGTCCCCCTTCCCAAGGGGGAAGCCAGAGGAATAAATATTTTATTTCCGGGGGGCTTTAAAGAATTTTGCAAGAAGTCTATTCTAAACCCTGACTCCGGACTTGTACGCCACTGCTGCCCTGAAGAACCGCACCTGTAAAGTCGGTGCCGGTGAGATTCGCACTGACTAAAATGGCATCTTGCAAATTCGCACCGCTGAGATTGGCATAACTGAGGTTACTACTAAACAAATTCGTCTCAATTAAAATGGCATCTTGAAGGTCAGCAGCGGTTAAATTGGCATCCATCAGATTGGCTTGGCTGAGAATAGCTTTGCGCAAATTGGCCCCAATCAAATCAGCCCCCCGTAAATCTAACCCGGTGAGATCCGCACCACTGAGGTCACAGTTTCGACATTCATTCCCGGTTTGTAGTTGCAAGAGATGCTCGGGGTTAGCACTCAAAGCCAGATGAGGGAATATCCCCAGTTGAATCAATCCGACTGCTGTTACTACTGTGATTGGTTTTAACATGGCTTCACCCTGAATAGGAGGGAAACGAACTGACTTTTTCCCTCTAAGTTAAATCGGTTTCATGGGGAAAAACCGGATCTTGTGCCAGTTTTTCATGGAGGCGGTTGCGCTTTTCGATCGCATCGGTACAGGTGGGATCAACTTCCAGGGCCACGCCGTAGGATCTCGCGGCTTCAGGATAACGGTGCAATTTCTCCAAGCATTCTCCACGGCGCAACCAAGCGGGGGAATGGGTGGGTTTCATTTGGATCACCGTATCATAAGCGGCGATCGCCTGGGGATATTGACCAATTTTGCTCAGGACTCTCCCTCGTTTCATCCAGGGTTCGTAATGGTTGGGCCAGATGGCGATCGCCTGATCATAAGCCACAATGGCATCAATATACCGTTGGGCTAAGGAGAGTAAATCCCCCCGTTTCATCCAAGCTTGAGCATCGTTGGGTTTCACTTCGAGCACTTTCGCAAAAGCATCGAGGGCTTCTGGATAACGTTCGAGTTTTTCCAACACTTCGGACCGCTTCACCCAGGACCGATACAGAAACATCGGTTCTTGGGTAACTTGTACAACTTTTTCATAAGCCGTCAGGGCTTCTTCGTATTTTTTAAGTTGCTCTAAAGCCAGTCCTCGGTGATACCAAGCTTCGGGAAAATTGGGCTGAATTTGAATGGCATTACTTAGGGCTTGAATGGCATCTTTATAGCGGCCTAGGCCATACAAAGCCATGCCGCGCCCTAACCAAGCGGTGGATAAATTGGGATTAATTTTAGTGGCTTGGTCAAAGGAGGTTAAGGCGACTTCATACTGACCGGCATCGGAGAGGGCGATGCCTCGATTCATCCAAGCTTCGGGCCAGTTGGGATGTAATTCAATGGCTTTATCAAAACAGCCGATCGCCGCTTCTACCCATTGATGTTTGAGGGCGCGGCCTTTATAAAACCAGACTAAGGGATTGCTGGGGGCGAATTGAATCACCCGATCAAAGGAGGCGACGGCTTCGGTATAGCGTTGCAACTTTTCCAAGGCGACGCCGCGATTAAACCAGGATGCGGCATTCTCTGGGACCAGTTGCAGGGTGCGATCGTAAGTGGTGACGGCTTCGGCGTAGCGTTGCAGGCGATCGAGGGCGACTCCTTGATTGAACCAAGCGGCGGGGTTTTGCGGGTCCAGGGCGATGGCTTGTTCTAAGGAGGTTAGGGCCAGTTCCGGGCGATCGAGGGCTAGGAAGGTCAGACCTCGGTAATACCATCCGCTAGAGAGTTTGGGTTTGAGTTTGACGACTTTATTGAAGGCAGTAACGGCGGATTTGTATTGTTGGAGTTCTAAGAGCGATCGCCCTCGGAAATACCAGGCTTCATATTGATTACTATTAATTTCTATGCTTTGATCCAAGGAGGCCAAGGCTTCCTGATATCGGCTTAAATGAAAGAGACACCGACCTCTGAAGGTCCAGCCCCAATAGTCATCGGGGTTGACTTGAATCGCCCCATCATAACCGGCGATCGCCTCTTCATAGCGATGTAAATTCATCAGGGCCGTGCCGCGTTTCAGCCAAGCCCGATGCATGGTGGGCTTTTTTTGAATGGCTTTGTCATAAAACGCCACTGCCCCGGCATAATTTTTTTGTTCATACAGTCGGTTCCCTCTTTCATAGTCAGAACCGGCCCCCAGTAAGTGATTGACCCAGGACCACACCGGGGCAATCGGTCTCGCCGGAGGTGAACTTTCCGGGGGCGATGGGGGTGGGGTTAACCCTTCGGGGGGCTGCAATTCGTCAAATTGGGTCATAATTAACGAGGGCTAGGTTCTGAACAGAGGACGGACGATGGGCGATCGCCCAGAGACGGATCTCGATATTTTTTTCCCGGCGATCGGTGATTAATCCAGGGTGATGAGCTTGAACGACTGACCACAGCTTAACCGACTGCTGATCTCTATTTAATTTTGACATATCAAGAACCGTTCCTCTGCTCTAAAACGCCGGTTCAGGCACTCTCCGAGAAACCGGATTTGGGATTATTCATTTTGAGGGTCTGGCGGTTACGGGACCGATGCTCTAGTTCCCATGGTTCACCCTGTCAAACCCCCTGTAATACGGAATGCGGTTGGAATAGGTCTTGAAAAACAAGTTGAGCAATTGTAGG
>CAYUEH010000747.1:0-1509 GCA_964442465.1 uncultured Laspinema sp.
TATCTTTTTCACGGCCCAATTTTTTTCCATGAATTGGACAACCCAGGCGATTATTTGGTCTATTCTCACTCTGGCGGCAACGGCAATGATGTGTTACTTAAGCTGGTTTTGGGTGACGGTTGAAGAAGTCCGATGGACCGTTTATTGGTGGGTATTTCTGATGGTGGGGGGAACGATTTTAACCGATGCGAGTATTGTTTATGGGTGGGGAGAGATTTTAATCCGGCTGTGTCCCTTATGGTTGGCATTATGTGGGCTGGGTTATGTGGGAACCGGATGGGCATTGCGATCGCGCAGTACCTTATTAGGGGCAGGATTTCATTTTTTGGGGATAGGCATTTTACCCGTATTCAGTGGATGGGAATATCTGGTTACAGGTGTGATGATGACAGGTACCTTAGTGCTGTTTTGTGAAAGACGGTGGGATATGCGTCCTCCTCGGGAATTTAAGGAAAGCGCACCCCCTCGTCAAGAGGTGAAGCGCGATCGGCGACTGCGGGATGACTCAGTTTACGCCGGATAACTGCGCCATATCTTTACCGCAAAGCCGAATTAATCGCCACCAAGGTCTTCACCCGGAATGAGGTCAAATTTTGCCACTCTCATTCCCAGGTTATCCCCTGAATCCACTAACATTTCAGAGTTCCCAGATATAGTATTCCCGATAATAATCCTGCTCTACATCCTGGATTAAATCGCATTGATAAATTCTCTATCTCTTCAATACCTCTTACGCAAGTCCCAACCCTGAACTCCAGGGTTGGGGTGGCCCTCACGGACCGTAGCCCCATCCAAGACAGAGGGAGTGGGTTGGGATGACTAGATTAGGGTGCGGATGACACTCTCAATGTCGTTACATCGGGGCAATTCTGAGCCATCCATCGAGGAATTCCCCCTTAAAATCCCGAGAAACTAGGCAAGATTTGTGGTGTCAGGATTTCCTGATTTAATGTGGGATGATTATAGCAAATTTTCGGGCATTTTTACCAAATAATAAGCATTTCCTGACTTCATGTAATTTTGTATCGTTTTGTAGAGTTTTTTAGCATTTTGATAGTTACATCCATCCGGAGAGGGATTCTATAAATAGAAGAACAGATCGTAGGGAAGATTTTAGGCCAAATCTCCTAAAAGACCCATCTGCGATCGCCACCTGGAAGTAGAAACCCTCCCTGACTTGTTTTTACAGCCAGAACCCTCCAATAGTTAAGTAGAATTACCTGAACGGATACCGATGTACGCAACCGATTGGACTATCACCGAACGCAACTTTGACCCAGCCAGCGAACCGCATCATCAAGAAACGGTTTTTACCCTAGGAAATGGCTATCTTGGCACTCGTGGAACCTTCGAGGAAGGCTATCCGGGGGCAAAACCGGCCACCTTAATTAATGGCCTGTATGATAAGGTCGCGATCGTCCATACGGAACTGGCAAATTGTCCCGATTGGCTGCCGATGGTGGTGTCTGTCGGTGGCGAATACTTCAGCCTCGATCGCGGCGAAATCCT
>CAYUEH010000747.1:1609-2838 GCA_964442465.1 uncultured Laspinema sp.
GATAGTCATGTCAGCATTCCCGCAAAAACCTTGTCAGGGTTTGCTTACCGGGGTCACGTTTTTTGGGATACGGAAATTTTTCTGCTGCCCTTTTTAAGCTACACCCAACCGGCAGTCGCCAAAAATGCCCTAACTTATCGCTACCACACCCTCCCCGGTGCTCGTCGCAAAGCGGCAGATTCCGGGTATGAAGGGGCGATGTTCGCCTGGGAAAGCGCCGATACGGGAGATGAAGTCACCCCCCGCTGGGTCCCGGATGCGGAAGGCAAAGAATTGGTGCGGATTTGGTGTGGGGACATCGAACTGCACATCACTACCGATGTCGCTTATGCCGCCTGGAACTACTGGCAAATCACCGGGGATGACGCCTGGATGGCAGAGTATGGCGCAGAATTAATCCTGGATACGGCAGTATTCTGGGGAAGTCGCGCGGAATGGAATGGCGATCGCAACTGTTATGAAGTCCGTGACGTGATTGGACCCGACGAAAATCACGATCGCGTCAATAACAATACCTTCACCAACCGGATGATGCAATGGCATCTGGAAACCGCACAAGGTGTCTTAAACTGGTTACAGGATTTCGCACCGGATCAAGCGCAGGCATTGGTACAGCAACTGGATCTCAATGCCAAACGCCTCACCCATTGGCACCATGTGATTGAGCGGATTTACCTGCCTACCCCCTCCGAAACGGGGTTAATTGAGCAATCGGAAGGCTTTTTCGCCCTCAAAGATGTGAATTTGGCGGATTACGAACCCCGTCAGCAGTCGATGCAGGCGATTTTGGGAATTGAGGCAACCAGTCAATGCCAGATTCTCAAACAGCCGGATGTGTTGATGTTGCTGTATCTGTTGGGCGATCGCTACGATTCCCAAACCCTGCAAGCGAACTGGGATTATTACTGTCCCCGGACCGATCATGTGTATGGATCGAGCCTGGGTCCGGCAATCCATGCGGTTTTAGCGGCACAATTGGATCAACCGATGGAGGCATATCAACACTTCATGCGGGCGGCATTAGTCGATTTAGAAGATGTCCGGGGTAATGCTTGTGAGGGGATTCATGCGGCTTCCACGGGAGGAGTTTGGCAGGCAGTCGTATTTGGATTTGCCGGAATTCGTCTCACGGAACGCGGTCCGATCGCCAATCCTCACTTACCCCCAGGATGGACTCGTCTGAAGTTCAAACTCTCCTGGCGCGATCGCTGGTATGAGTTTGATATTAA
>CAYUEH010000748.1:0-2832 GCA_964442465.1 uncultured Laspinema sp.
TGCTAGTGGCGTACACGGAACGAGGAAAGGGAATTCGGATTATTAGTGCAAGAACTGTAACCCAGAGGGAACGGAGAACTTATGAAGAGGGATGAGGAACCGATGACAGATGAACTTCGCCCGGAGTACGATTTACGCAGTTTACGGGTGAGAAAAATGGGGTCAGAGCGCAAAAGTTTCGGTGGGAAAACGATTCAACTCGATCCGGATGTAGCGCAGGTGTTCCCAGATGCAGAAGCGGTGAATGAGGCCCTACGGTTTCTGATTAGAGTAACTCAGGAAAATCAACCCCCTATTCCTACGAAACAAGGGGATGGGTAGATGGGTAGGGGGAGATTTCAGTCTATTGCAGGATGGTAAAATTGAGTACGTCGTTGATTTTTAACAACCAGAGTTGGTATTACACCCTCTATAACATCGACCCCTAAATGTAGAGGCGAGAAAGCGAATCGCCTCTACATTTAGGTTTGGCTTTTCGACAATGGGTAGTTTTTGGCTATAATTGACCCAATAAACGCTTTTATAGTCCACCAATTTACAATTAACATCCTAGTCCGGGAGGAAAGGCAAATGACTACGGCGATCGCAATGAGTCCTAAAGAATTGCAGCAGCTACTAGGGCCTCGGGAAACCGACCAACCGCCTACGGCGAACCCTTCGCGGCTTCGAGATCTTGCTCAAAAGGCCAATGCCCTAGCTGTAGAGGTAGAAGAACGGTGGGAAGAACTTCCCGAAGATAAGCGAGAATTACTTACAGCCTTTGCTTATGCCATCATTGAACCGCCACAAGGGATTCAATGGAAATTGCTCTCCTTAATAGATCGCGTATCTGCGGTTTGGAATATTCTGGCGATCGCGTTGAAAGGAGAGTTAAATGCTTTTGTTGTCTATGCCGGAGCATATCAACGGCTACTTAACGCGATTTTAGGTGCAATAGAACGTGCAGATGAGGCTTATCAAACTGCTCTATCGGAAGCATTAGAAGAAACATTTAAAAATTTGGAAAATACGCAAGTAATGACAGGGGAGGAAGCGTGTGAATGGATCCGAGACATTTCATATCAGGCGTTCAGAGAACTTTAAAAGAACACAGCAAAAGCTGGTTAAAGACCATTACCGTAAAAATCCAAAAGGATTAGAAAATTTTATAGAATTAATCCAAAAACTCGTCATGAGCTTAAGCGTCGTTCCTCGTCCTAATCCACCCCTAGGGCATTTAGAACCATTTCCCAAGGGCAGTAGCCAGCAGGGTTACGAGTTATGGAAATTAGAATTTAATATGCCTCAGCTTCAAGGAGGGGCAAAACAAGGACGATTAATATATTTGCTGAACTTAGCACAGAAACAAGTAACTCCTCTATGGATTTATACCCATGCTGAGTTTAAGAAGCGTCCACCTGATCGCGAATTGAAGCGTTTTTTACTAGAGGTTATCGAGGCAGATTTAGATCCAACTAATGCAGTAGAAAGCTGGGAAGAAGAGACAGGAACGGAAGAAAGCAACCCAGACGAATCTAGTCGTGATGAATGAGTGCCTCCTTCGCTAGTGGCAACACCCGCCGGGGTTTTTAAATCCAGGTGGATTATCGGGACGAGCAAGAATGGGCAGGGGTGCGATCGCAATTTTAGCGAATTGTGGCGCGAGTAGGGAAAAGGCACTGCCTTCTCCTCACCCACTTTTCCCCCAATTACCGCTGATACTGTCTGGCATGATGTTCGCACAACCACAAATAATGTCCTTCCGGAGTCAAAACCTTCCGCAAGCCACCCCAATGCTGATGCGGGTCTTTTTCGTCCAAAAATTGCCGCCACACCCGTAGCGCAGCAATTTGTAGATGTTCTGTATTGAAATTTGTATGGGTTTCTATCCCCAAAGAATTTAACAATTCTATGAGAGTTTGCATTTCCAACTCTATATTGTTTTGCGATTCAAAAGGTTGGGCATATTTCCAACTTGCTGCCAACTGCTGAATATAGGGTGCCATAATGTGAAACCATTGGTTATCCTCTGGCCGGGAATACACACCGCCATCAGCAGGATGCCATTCTCCTGGTGCTTCGCAGCACAGTTGCAATTCCGATTGTTGCCCGAAAATCCGATTTTGCCAGTTGCCTCGCTCTCGTGAATGTACTACAAATACACAAGGGGATTCTGCCTCGATACTCTGTTGTTTGAGGCGGACAATTTTCATGAATTCCCCTTGATAGAGTTGGGCGACTTTCCTCAATTCCCCTTGATGGAGTTGGGCGATTTCTGTCAAAGCTGACTGGATATAGGTTTTTCCCGTGTCAAGCTGTTGTTCCAGTTCTTCAAACCGTGACAAACCCGAGAAGGTTGGAATCGATAAGGTTGGACTCGATACAGTCGGGGGGTTAGATGGGGATGGAATTTCTACACCAAATAAGAGGGCGATCGCCGAGAAAGTTTCCTGGCATTCCGGACATTCGAGGGGGTGTTGATGGGTGGCATAACATTGTTTTACATAGTCCTCTTCAAATTCGTGGGAACAGGTTTTATCCGGTCCACCGGGACAAGGAATGGTGCATTTTGCCTCTAATTTGCCAAATCGGGAAAGCATGATATCAAGGCGATCGCGCAGCAAGGTAAAGAAGTGAATCGGCATGGCACCGCGCACCGCTAATTGTAGAGCCTTTTCTTCTGGAAATGCCTCGAATAACCCTAAATGTTTTTCCGGTTTGCTGTCGGTGAGTAAAGCCCCGTTGCGCCAGTGGCTGCCGGTGGAGAAGCGATGAGAATCAGCAATTAACCGAGTGACAAATCCGGCAGGAAGGCGATCGAGTCGCCATTTCCTCACCAGACTATGACAATTT
>CAYUEH010000749.1:0-2825 GCA_964442465.1 uncultured Laspinema sp.
ATTAACACCACTGCCAATTCATAATCTCATCGGGGTCAGTGCCTTTTTCTTGAATATAATCTCGGTGGGCGGCGAGCACATATTCATATTGACTGACTCGTTCGTTTGCTTGGGCAGCAACTCGGGGATTATAGGCAGCAGCTAATCGAATCGCTTGCATGATTAAATGATAGCGACTGGCATGATTTCGGACCAGCATATCAAACGGGGTGGTGGTGGTTCCCTCTTCCCGATAGCCATTAATTTGGAAACGGCGAACATTGGGACGTCCAAAGATTAATTGTTTCACCACTGATGGATATCCATGAAAGTTGACAATCACCGGGCGATCGCTAGTGAACAAGGCATCAAACATATCCGCATCTAATCCGTGGGGATGGGTGGATTTTTCTTCCAGAATTAGTAAGTCAGTTACATTCACAACTCGCACTCGCAATTCTGGCAATTGTGACCGTAAAATATGGGCTGCTGCTAACACTTCCACCATCATCACATCGCCAATTCCCACCAGGACAATATCCGGATTAACCCCATCATCAATACTCGCCCACCGCCAGACAGAAGCCCCGGCGCGACAATGGGCAACTGCCTCAGACATGGACAACCATTGCGGCATGGGATTCTTATTCACAATCACCAAATTAATGTACCCGGTACTCTGCAAACAGTGGTCTAGGGTACTGATGGCGCAGTTGGCATCTGGGGGTAGATAAACTCGGGCGGATTCCGCTTGTTCGTCCAGAACGCTATTAATAAATCCGGGATTTTGATGGGAAAATCCATTATGTTCTTGTCGCCATAAGGTGGAACTTTCCAAATAGTTCAGGGAAGGAATAGGCAGTCTCCAGGGGAAGTCTTTGGAGAATTTAATAAATTTGCCATATTGATCCATCATCGTGGTGACAATGCCCAAAAATGCCTCATAAGAGGGAAATAATCCATGCCGTCCGGTGAGTAAATATCCTTGTAACCAGGCTTGACAGGTATGTTCGCTGAGAATTTCTAAGACTCGGCCATTATGAGGTCCAATATGTTCATCTGCTGGATTAGTCGGCCATTGATAATCGCGATGGGTGGCTTCTAAGACGGCGGTGAGTCGATTAGATTCAAGTTCGTCGGGACTAAAAATTCGGAAATTATCGGGGTTCTGTTCGATAACAGATTTGAGGTATTTACCGAGTTGGTAAGTATTGCCAATTTGATGGTCGCCGCGACTACAGCAATCCGGGGTTTTGGAACGCTCGATCGCCACTTCCAAATCAAAAATATTCGGCAGTTTCAAATCTTGGCGGATTTTTCCCCCAATGGTATGCGGATTGCATCCCATGCGCCGATCGCCTTGGGGACAGAGTTCCAAAATTTCCGGTTTGGGTCGTCCCACTTCATCGATTAATTCGTGGATTTGGTACGACTGCAACCATTGTTCTAACTGTTGCAATTCCTTCTCATCGGTGGTGGCATTTTTAGCAGGAACTTGATGGGAACGATAAGACCCTTCGATGGGTTTTTCATCCATTTCTTTAATCCCACTCATGCCTTTAGGCGATCGCAGAATTAACATCGGCCATTGGGGTTTGGAGATGCGATCGCCCGATCGCGCCGCTTGTTGAATTCGGCTGATTTCCTGATACGCCCAATCCATTGACCCATACAGGTCCGCATCAAGGTCTGAATCCCCAACGATTCTCACCTGATAGCCATATCCGGTAAACAGGTGCATCAGTTCTTCGTCACTCATCGTCCCATAAATCGTGGGACTGGATATTTTATATCCATTTAAGTGTAAAATAGGCAAAACGGCACCGGACTCAGCCGGGTCAATATACTTGTAACTATGCCATGCCGTTGCCGTCGGTCCCGTTTCCGCTTCTCCATCCCCGACAATACAGGCGACGACTAAATCCGGATTGTCCATGATTGCGCCAAATGACGTCGCCAAGGCATATCCGAGTTCTCCCCCTTCATGAATTGTTCCGGGAATTCCTGGATATAAGTGAGAGGGAAATCCTCCCGGCCAAGAAAACTGTTTAACAAATCGTTCCAATCCCGATTTATCTAAGGTTAACTCGGGATAATACTCTAACAGTGACCCTTCTAAATAGAGATTTGCTAAATTAGCCGGTGCACCATGTCCCGGTCCCGTCACCAGCAACATATTCACATCATAGCGACGAATCAGGCGGTTTAAATGGGCGTAAATCAGATTAATTCCCGGACTGGTTCCCCAATGTCCCAGCAATCGGTCTTTAATATGTTCCGGTTTTAACGGTTGGTCCAGTAAAACGTTATCTTTTAGATAAATTTGCGCCACCGCCAGGTAATTTGTAGCCCGACGATACCGGGCGATCGCTTCTAATTCCGGGTGATGATGTTCTCGGACTCGTTGGACGGAAATTTCAGGCCCAAGGGTGGGTTTTTTCGGTGTTACCGTCATCAGTTTGTCCTCTTAATTTAGATTACAACGCTTGACTGAGGGAGTCGAGTTTATCCGTCAATACTCCCTCAAAATTCCCCAGGCAAGACTTAGGTATTCCCTCAATATAGGGGCGAAAAAGCGAATCGCCTTGACATTGAGGGTTGATTCTGAAAATATCCGTAAGTCCTAACAGGGGAACGTTGTTATCCAGGTTAGCGCCCGGTTGGATATTCGCACTCTATCATTGGGTAGAAGGTTGTCATCCAATATTTCTCCCTCACTCCCCTCCCCTCTGTCTTGGGGTAGGGGCGATTCGAGAATCGCCAGTCTATCAAATCCCCCTAATTCTCTCCCCTAATTCCCTGTAGGGGCGATTCGAGAATCGCCAGTCTATCAAATCCCCCTAATT
>CAYUEH010000750.1:0-2824 GCA_964442465.1 uncultured Laspinema sp.
AGGAAATCGCCAGCCAGGAGATGGAGATTGCCCAGCAAAAGCAGGCGATCGCCCTCCAGGAGGAGGAAATTGCCCAGCGCGATCGCCAGATTTCTGAGCAGGAGGTGGCGATCACCGAACAGCGCTCGTTGTTGAAACAGTTAGGCACTCAACAAGCGTTTTTACAAGGGGAAGTCCAAAGTCTGGAACGGGATTTTCAACTGTTGCGAGAAGGAACGGTGGCGATTCGCCGGAATCAAGTGTTGGCTTCCGGGGTCCTGCGGGTCCTCCGCCCGGAAACGGCACCCGAAGCAACCCAGCAATTGTTAACGGAAGCAAATTTGGCGGCGATAACCTTGATTCGTCCGGGAACCACCCAACTGAATGAATGGGCGATCGCCATTACAGATACGGAACTGGACCAACTGATTGGCCAAATTGATGATGGTCAAGATTATGTGGTCAGAATTCTCTCCGCTGCCAATTATTTGTTGGGGGAACGGCAGGTCAATGTTTTTGCCGATGCGGTGCCTAATCAGGTGGTTTTCAACGAAGGGGAACTGGTGGCAACCACTTCGGTCCGGCCTTCCCGAATGAGTGAAGATGAGATTAAAGAACAATTGAATTTATTGTTGGCTGCCGCTAACTTTAGAGCAAGGCGATCGGGGATTTTAACGGATGCGATTCAAGTGGGAGATGGTCGTCTGGCCGCTTTGATGGAATTTATTAAGCAACTTCCCGACAATAATCAACCGGGCATCATTCAAGCGATTTCCGCTCATCAAACCTATACTTCGGGTCCACTGACTTTAGAATTTACGGTGGTTCATCAGGGAAAAGTTTTATTTCGCACCGAGTAGGGGATTGGGGTTAGCTTTTGCCGGTTTGGTTCCGGGTTAATCTGAATCAAGGTCAAAGAATAATTGCTGCAGTCATTGTCAGATTAATTTCCAGTTATACGGATAATTTAAAAGGAAAAGAAGCAATGGGTAACGCTCAAACAGATACAGTAATTTTGGGCTTCGATCCGGGCCGGTTAAAGTGTGGAATTGCCGTGATGAATAGTCGGGGCAAATTGTTGGTCCATGAAGTGGTTCCAGCAGAAGAGGCGATCGCGGTGATTGAATCTTTCTTCCACCAGTTTGGGGTTGAACTCCTGGTGATTGGCGATCGCACCACGTCGAAAAAGTGGCAAGAACATATTACCGAATCCCTCTCTATCCCGTTACCCATTGTCCAAGTGGATGAGCGCTACAGCACCTTAGAAGCTCGCGATCGCTATTGGGAAATGTATCCGCCTCGGGGATTGACCAGGCTAATTCCCCAAGGAATGCGCCAACCCCCAAGGGCGATCGATGATATCGTCGCCATTCTCTTAATTGAGCGCTATTTAGCAACCTTACCCCGTTGAAAGGTTCATCTTTCAACCCAATAGAACACCGCTACAATTGCGCTCGAATGGTAAAAGAATAGTCTCCCCCCGGTTCGAGTTGATAATCGCATTTTTCTAAAAACCGTCCCAAGGGTTCTTGAATTAAAGCACGTCCCTGGGACGGTTCGATCGCCAATTTACCCACACGAAAACACCACCGGAAACTCCAACTAAAATCTCCGGCACTGACTTCCCCTTCCAGGGTCCCCCGTTGCCAAGACTGATTCAGCACTCGAACGTGGGCAGTCGTTCTAGGGACTCGCTTCCTACTCACGGCTTTGTTCCGACCACACTGCGACTATTGTAAAGACTCATGGCTTTTTCGCAGCCTTCCTTGAGACTGAGTTCGATCGCATCCCGAACCAGGTACATCACCTCAGACACCACGGGTTTCTCATCCGGGGTGAACTTCCCCAACACATGAGAAATCGTATCAGTTTCTGCTTTCCCGTCACCGGGTTTACCGATTCCCACCCGTAACCGAGGGAAGTCCTGGGTGCTCAAATGGGCGATCGTGGATTTGATGCCATTGTGACCCCCAGCGGACCCGGAAAGGCGCATCCGCAAGCGTCCCACGGGCAGATCCATATCATCATAAATCGTCAGGACCGATTGGGGGGGCAGTTTATACCAATCGGTGACAGCGCGAATCGCTTGTCCGGACCGATTCATGTAAGTAAGGGGCTTAAGTAGGTAGATTTTATTCCCTTTTGGTCCTCGACCCTCGCCAAAAAGTCCCTGAAAACGGCGGTTTTCTGAGAGAGAAATTTGCCAGGACCGGGCAAGCATATCGACGGCAGCGAACCCAATATTATGGCGGGTTTCATGGTATTTAGCTTCTGGATTTCCCAATCCAACAATCAGTTGAGGAATCACCAGAGGAACGGATGTCTCGCTTGCTGTCATGGCAGTTTTGAAGTCAGATGTTAAGATTTTGCGTTGATACGGAATCCGGTTGGAATAGGTCTGTAAAAACCCGCAGGCTGAAGCCTGGAGGCTCACAGGACGAAGCCCGCCTGCGCGGGCTAAAACCAAAAACCGACTTTTATCAACCGGATTTGGTATGAGATGGTCGGGACTGTTGCCGATTTGTTCATGCCGCCTTACCGAGTCTGGGATGGCATCCTATCGGAGATAGCGGGAGGCATGAAACGAGGAATCCCGCCAAGGGAGGGGCTTGGGCTGAATTCGCCCCCTTCCTTCGTGGGATAATTTTAGGATTGGCAATGGAACATGACAAGGGACAAATATTTGCCTCTTAGCCCGCGCAGGCGGGCTTCGTCCCTATAGCCTAGCCCTGTCAAGGTGTATTGATTTGTAGGGGCGCAATGCTTGCGCCCTAGGGGCGCAAGCATTGCGCCCCTACAAGAAATAACGATTTTTCGTCATCAAATTTACCTCTTGTAGGGGCGC
>CAYUEH010000751.1:0-2820 GCA_964442465.1 uncultured Laspinema sp.
TTGTAGGGGCTTCGATGCCCGGGGCCCTGGGGCGTATGCAATACGCCCCTACAACAAACAACGATTTTTCGTCATTAAATTGATCACCTTGACAGGGCTCCTCCTTTAGGAGTCATCTTTCAAGAAACCCCGTCAAGGGGTGACTACAAACGTTTGGCGGATTTTAGGTTGTGGAGGTCCCTTAGACCGCTTTATTCTACTGCCAGTCCTGACAGTTATCGGGTGAACCCCTGGAAGCCGGTGCGTACTGGTGGAGTCAGGGAGGGGCGGGGTTGAAGGAGGCGATCGCCAGCTATTGATGCCTCAATAAATCATCACATCACCTCCTGGATATACTTATCAAGAGCTTTATAAATTATGGGTTCGTTTACTTCGTAGGTCATAATCATCAGATATTGTTACTAAATCAATCGCGATCAGGAAAAATATCTTCTCCAAATTCCTCAATCAAATCATTTAAAAAAACTTCGCCTTCTCGCGCGTCTCTCATTATCTCTTCTTGCATTTCTTCCGCTTGTTGATCATTAATCATTCGGTTTAAACATTCATCATTATTGATGCATTTTTGATATTTTGATTCACAGATATCAAAGGCGTCCTGTAATGTTTTTCCCTCGCCAAAAAATTTCAGATTAACGGGGTATATCTCATCTTCAATTGAGAGGGTTCTTACCACTTCCCATGTAATATCTTCTTGACGAACATTAATCGTAAATTTGTGGGTTTTTGATTGGCATGAAAGTTGAAAATCAGATGATTCAATATAGGAAAATTCCCGATAGGCAAAAGTAACAGTATTTGGGTTAACATTGGGGTCAATTTTTTTGCAAATATCAAACATTCTTTGTTTGGTTAAAGGTGCTTTTTGGTCTATAAAATAATTGATAATTCGCTGCGAATTAGTAAATGAGTTTATCCGCGCTTTATGTAATTCTAAATCTGCTTCTGGCAAAGTTTTTCCATAACCCATCATCTCTTCTGCTTCTCCTATATGTCCATATCCAATATTCCTTCTAGCTGGTGCTTTTAAAATTAGCCAACGTTGAAACCTTTCATTGTTAAATGAACCCTGCCAACAAGCATAAGTTTTGAGGCTATGAACTTGTGATTTTCTTAGCTTTTCCCAAGATGTATTGACTTGGGGTTTTTTAGAAAACCGGTGTTCAATAATTTTCAGTGAATACTCTTTCGGATTTTCGCAATAAGATGGAGCATCACAAAGAAATAATACAGAATTGTCTATCGATTCAATTGACGAGTAAATTTCACAGTCTACATCACTAAAATCATCGAATAAATTCATGACAACCTGATCTCGATATAGCTGCTGCCGAAACAATAAATCAGTCCGTCCTATTAATCTTCCCGATTGCGTTGAAATCGCTGGATCGAAAATAGAGCAATATGTAATAAAGTCATATAAATTTTTAAATTCAGGCTCTTGAAAAGGAAGTTGCGGTTTTGGTTGGGGCTGCGGCTGCGGATTTGATTGCTTCCATTGCTTCAGATGATTTAAAAAAATGTCCATGTTATTTGTCTCCCAAACTTTTTACTACCAACAAGTTATTACTTTGGTTATAAATGACCTTGACGGCAATTTATTTATACTCACCCAGTTCAAATGGAGGGCTAATTGTTTCCGCTAAATGTTCCGAAACTCTGAATCGGCATGGTTATAATTCTTCGCTTCCTTGGGCTTCTTAGACTGCTTGCCGCTGGGCATTATCTCAAATTGCTCAATGTTATTTCACGCGAAACCTGCACCTACTCTGAAAAATAAACCTCCAACAAATCAGCCCCTCGCTCAGATATCTGCCGCAGTTGCAACTCAATCAGCTTAATCGCCATCGGTGAGGGGGTGGCATGACCACGCTCCCAGCGGTTGACAGTCTGGAAGGACACACCGAGACGAGCGGCGAACTTCTCCACCAGAGAGGTTCATGCGCTGGCGTAGGGTCTTGATGAGTTCAGGAATCTGCAAGGTGGTTGGAGTCATCGTTCTAGCATAACCTGACCAGGGGATATAACATCCTTGATATTTCCTTAAGTTTCTGTGGCTCAGTCGCGATCGCACCGGGGGCGGGTTTCGGCTGAGTGGTAAGCGCACCTGGGGCCGGGTTGGTTGGATAAGTGTCAAGGCTGACCGTTTGGGTGGTGGGTTGGGTTGGTTGCTAGTTTGTCGGATAAGTGCCGGAGGTGGCAGTTTGGGAGAGGCGATTCTGTGGAGATGGTTCGCGATCGCATCTCCCAGACTAGGTTAAAAAGGTTCAGGCAAAGGTCGAATCGGTCGGACAAAGGGGCTGTTAGCCCGGACAAAGCAGGGATAGCGAGTGAATGAACTGCCGATCCACAGCCCAGGCCAACCCCGGTCATCTAAATTAATTCTGGGACCACTAATACTCCATCCGGTATTCAAAGGTCTATCAAAACCCGCACCCTTGCATGGTGGAGGCTCACAGGACAGGCTTCGCAGCCATGCCCATCAGGGCTATAGACCGCCCTCTTAGGGTTCAAGAGTAAAAACGACTTTTGAACGGAGGATTTGGTATCAGTCTGTTCTTCCATCCCGCAGTTAAATTGGGGATAAAAATTGTTATATTAAGGAGATTGCAAAATATAAACATCCAAACGTTTGCAGTGACTCCGTTACTGAGTCATCTTTAAAGAAACCCCTGAAGGGGTTCCTACAAACGTTTAGATGATTTATGTTTTTGAGGTCCTTAAACCTCTTTATTCTAATGTCCTCACCGTCAAAACTTGAGGGGGGACTGAATCCGGAGGATAGAGAAAATCAACCTGGACCGATCGCACCTCATTCGG
>CAYUEH010000752.1:0-2814 GCA_964442465.1 uncultured Laspinema sp.
CTATCCCGATCGCTCAAGTTTGGGAAGGATTTGAAAATGTCTGACCAGTTTTTCATTATTATGCCAAATCTGAACCCGTTGATATTGCTGCTGATGACATTTGCAGTATGATTACAAGCTATAGCAATTTTCACATTCATGAGGTACGTTGACTCGATCCCCCCTAGCCCCCCTTAACAAGGGGGGAACCTGTCCAGTCCCCCTTGGGAAGGGGGATTTAGGGGGATCCTCCATATACTTCACCAACCAGAGAAAGGCTATATAATCAGCAGGAGATTGAAAGCCAACAAGATGCCTAAAAAGCTTAGGTAGGCGCTTTTTCTCCTCTTCCACTCACCCTTAATTACCGATTAATGAAACGACTGATTTCTCTGACGATTAGCTTGCTTATTCTGGCGGTGATCTACTGGAAAATTGATTTTCCCAGGTTGGTGCAGGTGTTCCAAAATTGCGATCGCCTCTGGATGGTGGTGAGTTTGGGCATGGTTGTCCCCCTGGTGGCGATTACCAGTTGGCGTTTACAGCAGCTTGCACCCGCAAGTTCAGGGCTGGATTTTCCCGAGGCAAATCGGCTGATTCTGGCTTCTAGTGTGTTAAATATGGTATTACCCTCGAAAATGGGGGATATTGCTAAGGCTTATTTTATGCGCGATCGCGGCCATTTGAGTGGCTCTTTGGCCCTCTCTTTGGTCGTATTTGAAAAAGCCTGCGATTTGCTCTCTCTGCTCTTATGGTGCATTTTGGGCTTGCTCTTATATCCCGCAAAAGATGCTTTATTTTGGGCGATGACAACGGGGGTTACCGGGGGATTAATCGTCGGGTTCTTGTTGTTAACTTCTCCTCGGTTTGCTCGGGGTTGTTTTGGACTAGCTTCCCGTTTTGCCCCTAAAAAGGTTAAAATTAAGCTGGATAAATTGCGCTTTTCCTGGGGGGAAATGCACGATTACTTTTGGGGCGATCGCCGTCGGTTGGTGACCATTGTCCTCACTTCCCTTTTCCTGTGGTTTTGCCATCTCTTACAAATTTGGTTTTTTATTCTCGCCCTCAATGCCTGGACCCCATTTTTAACCAACCTCGCCCTCTCTCCCTTAGCCATTCTTGCCGGTTTAATGCCCTTAACCTTTGCCGGAGTCGGAACCCGAGATGCCGCCTTAATTCTGTTTTATCAGCCCTATTTTGGCGAGGCAACGGGAGCCGCTTTGGGATTACTATGTACCGCTCGTTATTTACTCCCAGCCATCGCGGGATTACCGTTTTTAGAGCGCTATTTATCCACCCTCCGTACCCAAAATCGTTAGGAATCCTCTAAAATTAATTCTCCCGGAAATCGCTGCTGTTCAACTATGAATTATTTACGCAAATTCCTAACTGCCCCTGTTTCCCATCGATTCAGTCCCGTTGTTATCTTTTGGTTCAGTTTGAGCTTGACTTTTGCGGCCATTTATGGGGCAATGGTACTGCAAAAAGCCTTTAGCGTTGAATATATGGTCCAGGATGATGCAAGGCAGCACGTCTTTTGGATGCAGCGATTTTTGGACCCAGATTTATTTCCGGGCGATTATATTGCAGATTATTTTCAATCTGTGGCACCGTCAGGATATACGGCGGTTTATCGCGGGATGGCACTGTTAGGAATTGAACCCTTATTGTTGAGTAAGTTGTTGCCGATCGCCCTAGCCATAATCACCACAATTTACTGTTTTGGATTAACCTTACAATTGTTTCCAGTCCCATTGGCTGCCTTTGTCAGTAGTGTCTTGCTCAATCAAAGTCTCTGGATGAAATTTGATGTAGTTTCCGCAACTCCCCGGGCTTTTTTATATCCCCTATTTTTGGGATTTCTCTATTATTTATCTCGGAATCAATTAGTGGGCAGTTGTGTGGCGATCGCCCTGTTAGGACTCTTTTATCCCCAGTACGTTTTCATCGCTTCGGCAATCTTAGCCCTGCGTCTACTTTCTTGGCAATACCGGCGAATTTCTCTCTCTCGCAATTGGAAGGATTATCTCTTTTCTGGAATCGGTTTAGCTGTTGCCTTTGCGGTGATGTTGCCTTATGCTTTGAAAACCAATGAATATGGTCCGGTTTTAACTGCTGCTGACGCCATGAATTCCCCGGAATTATGGCCGGGAGGACGGAACCCATTTTACCATGAAAATCCCTTTTATTTCTGGTTAATTGGAGAGCGATCGGGAATTCTCCCCCCATTATTACCCCCGCTGATTTGGGTAGGAATTTTTTTACCTTGGGTTTGTCGCTATCCCGCCCGGTTTCCTTTAGTTTCTCAACTTTCTCCGGCATGGCAGGTATTAAAAAACCTGATATTGGCAGCAATTTTGATGTTTTTTGCGGCCCATTCTGTGTTATTCCGGTTACATTTACCCAGTCGGTATATTGACCATAGTTTTAGGATTGTTTTAGCCGTAGCAACGGGGATTCTGATTGCCATTTTGATAGATTGGGCATTGGAGGTTGTAACACCGTTTTCAGGGTATTTTCAACAGGTTATTGCAGCAGGCATGACGCTATTTTTCACCGCTGCCTTAATTTTTTATCCCAACTATACGCCCAGTTTTCCGCGCACCAATTATCGCCCAGGACCCTTGCCCGATTTGTATCAGTTTTTTCAACAGCAACCCCAGGATAGTTTAATCGCCTCTTTAAGTGGAGAAGCGAACAATTTACCGACCTTTTCCCATCGGTCTATTTTAATCGGGCGGGAATATGCAATTCCCTATCATCAGGGATATTATCGGGAATTTAGTCAACGGATGCGGGATGTAATTCGCGCTCAATATAGTGGGGATAAAACAG
>CAYUEH010000753.1:0-2812 GCA_964442465.1 uncultured Laspinema sp.
AGCAAAAATCAAGGAGTCAAGACATGAAATTTCAAGATTTTATAGAATTTTTCCCGGCAGCGATTCAAGCGAATGCTGTCAACTTAACCCCAGAACAGTTAGCAGAAATCGTGACATTACTAGAAGGGTTAGAAAGTCAGCCAGAAAGCACCCGTGATGCCCTCAAGGTTTGGATTAGAAATCATCCCGAGGTGAGAGAGGCAGTGATAAATTTTGCTCATCAAAAAGATGTGGACAATCCTCCTGAGCCGGACCGCGAAAATGTTAACTCGCCTCGACGAAAGCTGAGTAGTGATGCGGAAATTTTACACAATTTGTTTGAACTGCGTAAACAGGCTCAGTCGAAAGAGGATGCACCAAAAAACTTGCCTCCTCAGAATCATTAATTTAATTTTTATCTCTAAATCGAATGTCTTTTTTGCTGTATGCTCCCAATGTTCATCTGTTTGCTTTCCATCTGGGGGAGATAGAAAACCTGGATGGGGATTCAGAGTATGAACCGCATTATTTGCGGCAGCGCTGTCTGGAGATTTTTCACCAGTTCCAGATTCAGCAGGCGTTAAATCTGCGAGCAGTTACCCCTAATCTGCGGATGGATCTCCTCGAAGGTACGAGCGAGGAGAATATTTTGCTGAGTTTAGAAGGCAAGCTCGCCGATAAACAGAAGATAACCGGGGTTGTGGGGTATTTACAACTGTATGATAGCTATGCTCTCTATCTAAACCTGCGAATTCCTGAACTGGATGAGTCTCAAAATCGAACCCAACCTGTCGATGCGGCTATTTTTAAACAATTTAACCAAAATCAACAGTTGATATTAGACAGTTCTATCGGTCAGGTAATTATTTTAACCGGCTGGCTGTCTCGGGCGCAACAGCAGCAAGGACCGATAATTTGGCAAGAAATGGCGGATTATTGCCTGCAAAGTTTTCTGGCAACATCAGACTCCCCCTTGCCGCCTTGTTATCAAGTGAATCAACTGTTTGGGAGTCCGGTTTTTGAATATGGTGACCCTCGGAATCCGGATAAAACCCAGACGATTTGGGTTTGGTTATTTTTGGATGAGTCGGATGAGGTTGAAAAACCATCCGCTGACGCAGACTCCAATCTCTGTTTCCTGGATCAAGAATTACTGGATTTATTTTTTTATCGCCAAAAGGTGATTAAAACGTTTGAATTGAGCCGGGAAAATTATCGGGATACTCGCGCTCAATATCAAAAGATGGGAACTGAAGTGGAAGCGATTCGTTCCCTGATTTTGGATAAGAAATCTAGTCCGGAAAAGTTGTCGGAATCCACTCTTATTCAATTACAAAAATCTCTGGTGGAGTTATTAGAGTTGGATATCAGTTTTTCGGAGAATTTAAGGGTGTTAGAGACATCCCGCCTCACGTTGAAAGCGAATGCGAGCAATTATCGCAAAAAGCTGGCGCTGATTCAAAGTTATTACCCCCAGGAAAAGTTAGATATTTTGGAGAGTTTTGGGGATAAAAATTGCGTGAATTTTCAGGAGCAAATCAAACTGGATTTGGGCTATTTTAGGCATATCCGGAGTTTGGCGGATAAGGCAGTGGCTTCGATTCGCGGTATTGTCGAAATTGAACAAACTCAACGCGATCCCTTGCGTCAAGACCAAGAAAAACAGCTTGAAAATACCATCCAGGCGATTGGACTGGCGGTGGGAACTGGCGCGATTTTTGCATCCAGTGCGGGATTAATCACCCAACCTTGGCGGACTCCTTGGGAGGGCGATCGCTCGTCTTATCCCCATCCCTTTCTGATTGCTTTTTTCGGCAGTTTTCTTCTGGCGGCGATCGTTTATGTTGGTGTCAAATGGTGTCAAAATCGGGGGGGGAAACGGAAAAAAAATTGACCCAATTCAATTGAGGGGCCAGGAACCGGGGTTCTGCCCCAAATTTAGTCTCGATTCCACAGATGTGGTAAAGAACCCCGGTTTCTAAACACGGGTTGAATTAGTGGATGTCTATGTGCCCTTGGGATTGGTAGAACGTCGCGAACCCAAGCAACCGAAACCGGGGCAAAATCGAGAAACCCTAGGGCAAGATTGGGAACAAAAAGTAGAGACGATTACCCCAATTGCCGAGGATGAGTTTTTTAATCGGGTTTTGCAGCAGGGGCAAAGTCCCAAAAGTCAGGGGCGACGGATTGCGGTGATTGGCGAACCGGGTTCGGGAAAAACGACGCGGTTACAGGCGATCGCCGATTGGATTTTAGCCAACAATCTCGGCATCCCGATTTGGATACCGTTGGCAGAATTTACCGAACCGACCCTGGTGGATTATTTGCAAGAAAAATGGCTGAAGTTGGCGGGGGTTGAAGGGGCAATACCCTCTCTCCAAGACCACAAAGACCATCTATGGTTATTGATGGATGGATTGGATGAAATGGTAGCCCGGATTGAACGGCCCCATGTGTCCCAGTTATTGACTGGGTGGGTGCAGTCAGCACGGGTGGTCATCACCTGCCGGGTGAATGTGTGGGAAGCGGATCAAAATGCCTTTTCCGGGTTTGATGTGTATCGGAATTTACCCTTTGAGGTGGAGCAGATGGAACTGTTTATAGCGATTTCGGTTATCCCAGGCTTTGGTAGAAAAGCATTTGGGAGAGGAATTGGATGAGACATCTTTGGGTTATTTGGCGTTGCGGTTGGGCTGGCTGAATCGAGTCGGCAGAGATAAGCGAGGGGATTCGATTTTTGCCTTTTATCATGCGACGTTTCAGGAGTATTTTGCAGCATTGGCGGTGGAGGATTGGGATTATTTTCTGCCCAAGGATCATTGCGATCGTCCAG
>CAYUEH010000754.1:0-2803 GCA_964442465.1 uncultured Laspinema sp.
ATTTCTTTGTTATGCCATGATATTGGCTATGTGAAGGGAGTCTGCCAAGATGATAGTGAAGGCTTGTATGCTACAGGCATCGATGGTACAATGATTGCCCTCGATCCGGGCTGCACTGATGCTAGTTTGACGCCCTATCATGTCGATCGCGGAAAACTGTTTATTGAGGAACGGTTTGGGGGTCATAAGTTAATCAATTCTGAAGAAATTAAATTCAACATCGAATTGACTCGGTTTCCGGTTCCCGCAGAGGCGGATCACCAAGATACGGTTCAGTATCCCGGTTTAGTTCGCGCTGCCGATCTGATTGGTCAACTCAGTGATCCCCGTTATCTCAAGAAGATTTCTGCCCTATTTTATGAGTTTGAGGAAACCGGATTTAATCAAAAGGTGGGCTATCGAAATCCGGGGGATCTCAGAAAGAATTATCCTAAATTTTATTGGGGTGTGGTTCATCAATATATTAAAGATGGGTTGACTTGTCTGGAGTTGACTCAACAGGGAAAACAAATTATTGCTAATCTTTATGCCAATGTGTTTGTAGTCGAACATGAACCCCCTAAGCCAGAATAAGGGATTGAGGTGCGATCGCCCCCTCCAAGCCTAACACCCAGCCGGTTCTAGCACTCAGTCTCACGGGAAAATTTTCCCTGAAACTAGGTTGAGTTTCCAGTTACCGGCTGGGTTTCTCTCGATTATTCTGATATCCAATTTACCGACAACTATCCCAATTCATCAAAGATAAAAGGTTTATAAAAATGTTTAGAAATACCCAAAAAGCATTCTACGCAGAACTGAAAGCACTGTTAGAGTCCCAGGAAACAGTTATGTGGGGCGGTGTAGAACTCAAATCAGGGCGATCGCGTCTAATAAAAATCACATCCCCCCGCGAACGAGTTGATATCATTCCTCATCTGAACTCTAACATTTTTGCTCAAATTGCCGCCACCTTTTGGGAAATGGCCGGTCGTACAGACTTAAGATTCTTATATCACTATTTACCCCAATCCCTTGACTTTTTTGAAGAGGAACCCACCCAGGTTAGCAGTTACGATTCCAGTTTAAAATCCTGGCATCTCAGCCAAGAATTGCAAAAAGTTGTCCAAATTTTAAACAACGATTCCAGTAGCCGAGATGCAGTCATAAACTTATCGAAACCTCACTTAAAACACTCAAGAAACCCTGGAAATACTGCCCAGAATTGGATGCAATTTTTAATCAGAAACGGTAAACTGCATCTGAATGGTTGTCTTCAATCCCATGATATGTTTTCCGGGACTACTGGAGTCAATCCCTTTGGTTTGAGCATTATTCAGGAGGCAGTCGCCTATTGGACGGGGACCGAAGTGGGTGAATATTGCTGGTTCATCAGCGAATTGCATCTCGGCGATCGCCACCTCAACCAGGCGCAAAAGGTCCTAGACTCCCACACCCCCAAAACCTTGTATGAATTCGGATTTACACCCCCTCAATTTACCACCCCTTTTGCAGAAATTGATAGGACCCTATCGCGCTGGTTTGAGTTAGAACATCAAATGCGCCAAGGGTCATTTAGAGTGACTGACGAACTCAGCAACATCTCCGATGACTTAGTTAGAAATAGCTTAGAAATACTGGACATTTACAATCGACACCAGCAGGGATACAAACCGGAACAAATCGCCAAATTAATCGCCCAATTACCTCCAAACGACTTCAAAATCGCCGCAGTCGAGTATTTTGCCAGAATCTGGAACAACCAAGAAATCATTCCCTTACAACCCCAGGAAAAAGACTACTTCGACTATCTCTGGCAAAGAACAGAACCCACTCATTCCTACTCTTTCTCAAGCATCTTCGAGTTATTAAGTACACTCCATTACAAGAAAACCCTAGTTTATAAAAATAGCTGGAAAAAACACGGAGAAGCCCTCGGCGTCTTTGCCGGAATTTCCAGAAAGTACGACCGCCTCGAAACCATGTTCACCGAAAATGTCAAACCCACTGCGGACGAATCCGTACTGGATACCTTTGCAGATTTAGCGGTTTATTCCACCAAATATTTAACCTATCTGGCGGAACATTATCCCGAAATGTTTCAAGAGTTTATTCACCCCAATTCGGCAGCAGAAGACTTACAAACCTACTGGCATAACGAAGGATTCGACCCGACTTCTAAATTACTGACTCAACGGTATGAATCCTCGGAACAATGGCAGCAGATATCTAGCTATCAAGGCTGTTTTGAGGCGATTCGAGATGCTTATAAACAATTAGAGGATATCTTTGTCAATAACGATTGGAGAGTCAGCGATCGGCGTAAATGTAGCTTATCCGCAGACTTGGCGATCGTCTCCCTGCACTATCTCGTCCTGGCATCGCAACAGGAAGCGGAGAATTTCCAGAAATTTGCCGAGGCGATCGCCAATTTGTAAGTATCATAAGCCAGCAATCCATGATAGGATAAAAAATTTGGCAAATCCAAGAACCCGGGAAGGGCAACCCAGAACCAATCCGCGATCGGGAGATTCCCCCAGGCGAAGTTATTCAGAAGTTAGGGATAAATCATGGATCGATTTCGAGTAGAAGTAATTACCAAAACCCCCAATCCTCAGCAAGTCATTTATGCAGCAATGCACCAAGATTATAGCGAGGGGTTTGTGTATGATGACCAAGATTCTTGGCCGTCCGAATCCAAATGTGGGGAACTCATCGTCAAGCGTCTTTTAGCCGGAGAACGAGGTCATTATGGACCGATTGAGCACGTAGGAATTGTGTTCAATTGCGGCTTTTTTCCCCATAGCGTCATGCAGCAAATTAGGAC
>CAYUEH010000755.1:0-2796 GCA_964442465.1 uncultured Laspinema sp.
GCAGTTCCCGTGTTTCCTAATGATACGCGAGAGAGTTTGCACGCGCGAATTCAGGTCCAGGAACATCACATTTATCCCCTGGCGATCGCCATAGCTGCTGCGGGTATCCATCGGCGATCAGCCCGGTAAACAAGGTAAACTAATCGAGCGATCGCCCTTCGGTGCCCGTTTTACCGAGTTTCCACAACACACTGGAAATCAAATTGGTCACAATGTGCGCGGTGATGGGAACAAATAAATTTCCGGTTACCAGCGCACTGCCGCCTAAAATGATACCGACTACCGTTGCCCATACCATGTAGGGCCATTGTTGGAGTCCACTCAGATGTAACACGCCAAAGCATACACTGGATAGGATTAATCCGAGGGCATTTAACCCGATCGCCGGAAGCATCACCCCACGAAATAACAGTTCCTCACTCAGTCCCGGCAATAGCCCCAACCAGACTAAATCCGGCCAGACTAGGGGTTCTAAAACAATTTGTAGATAGAAGTCCGCACAGCGTCGATATCCCGGCCACAAGCGATAAACCAGGGAACTGGTGGCGCTGATGGCGAGTCCTAACCCCACCCCACCGGCGATCGCCATTCCATCCCAATCCCAACCCAGTCTCGTGACATTCCCAAAGTATAGCCAGAGTTTGGCTATCCCAAACAAGACGATCGCCGTTACTCCCATCCCCATGAGAATTTGAGTGCGGGTAAAGGGTTCCAGTTGTGGATCGTTCGGAATCTGTTCGGTCACGGCTGTTCTCGGTTTACAATGTAGATAGATTGACACCCAGTCCCTCACCTTTCGATGCGACTTCGGACTGGGCGATCGCCGTTAATCCGAAAGGCATTGAAGAGACGAGAGACTTGGACTTAGGGCAGTTGGGGCAATTCCTCCCCGATGCGCCACCAACCAACCCAGGGCCTCTAAGTAGGAACTTACCTCAATTGCTCGCATTCCCAGACTCCCTGGGGGTACTTGCATCTGAGTTTGATTCTCTCGGACGGCAATAATCTGGGCAGATTGATGACTTAAACTTAACACAGCACTGCCTCCGGCTGCTGTAGCAGGTATGACGAGGGCATCGACTTGTTCAACCCAGATATCTGAGGGTTGACAATGGGGAGATTTTGTGCTAATAAATTGGGGAGCGCGACTCAGGCCAGCCAGGACACAGGGTAAAAAAGTATAGCCAATTTCTTCCGCAGCAGAACGGGGAGAGATATCCGGGTCGAGGGGAAGGGGTAACAGGGCCGGGGCATGAGCGCAGGGAATTTTGAAGGTACGAACAATCAGATGACTGATCACCGCTTCTGCACCCGCGAGGGGATCGACGCCGGTCCCGTGGCGATAGTTGTGGAGGGCTTCGCTTTCCATGTCATCGGGAAATCGGGCAACCACGGCGACTGCCTCCGCTTTTGCATCCTTAATTAATCGTTCAGCGGCCCTGAGTAAGCTATCCGGGTTACCAATGGTTCCCCAACTTGCACCAGCAGCAGAAGTCCGCAATTCGACCTTTAACGGTGCATCGGTGATGACATATTCAGTTAGATTTAAGCCTAAAGTTGCCCTAGTTGCATCAGCAGCTTGTAAATGGCGAATTCTAAGTTCCGGTTCGATCGCACCGTCGAGGATTAAACCGATGCGATTTTGATGGACAGGTTGCAGTCCCCACTCTCCCTTAGCAAAGCAGTCGAGTCCGTATCCTTCCACATAGAACGCATTAGAAATCGGCCAATATAATTGTGCGCCATTGAGGACATTGGGGTGAGTAATTAGGCGATCGCAAACTTGGGCGATCGCCCTCGCCACTGGCAACGCATCTCCCGCATAACCGCCAATCGCCGCCCCTATTCCGGTAGGGACGATTAGCATTACAGTGTAAGGACGTTGAATCATAGGGATGGGGGAGATGGGGGAGATGGGGGAGATGGGGGAGATGGGGGAGAAGTTCGTAGTAACGCCTTCAGGCGTTATCCCTCTTAGTTCGTAGTAACGACTTCAGTCGTTTCTTCTCCCCCCTTCATCCCTTATCCTTCCTGTACAGTCACCACCGCTTCTACAGCCACTTTTTGAGTCTCTTCATCCACCGAAGTCACCGCCCAACGCAGGGGTTCACCGCGCTTTTCCAGTTCCGTTTCAATAGCTTGTTGTAATTCAACCGGAGAGGCTTTTAAATCAATTTCAGCCGAGATAAAATGAGTCGTCATAGTCAAGAATCCCCTTGTACTTTATGGACAGAATATTAACGCCTTCAAACCCCAATCTTAAAGATTAGTGACCGAATTGAGCTTCATAGACTTCATCTTCCTTTTCAGTCTCAATCTTGAGGTCCGATCGCGGGTAAGCAACACATAACAGGACATATCCCTGCGCCTGCATATCGGTTCCCACCCCCATGCCATCAGACTGATCCACCGTCCCTTCGCCGATAATTTTAGCGGCACAGGTGGTACAGACTCCCGCATTGCAGGAACTGGGTAGATCTAGAATTCCAGCAGCATAAGCGGCGCGCAGAATCTGTTTATCTTCTGGCACTTCAATCGTGTGGGAAGTGCCTTTATGGATAATTTCAACGGTATAAGTTTTGCCCATCGTCTCAGTTCCAGGAAATGACTTGCAGTGCGATTTTGCCCAATTTCTGAGCTTATCACTGATTGGGGTGTTTTACTAGCCTCAAGAATGAGAGCCCTCCCCTTGGCAAGGGGAGGGTTGGGTGGGGTCCATCCGGTGATGAAAAACCCAGAATGTCCAGGATTCAGAGCCCTCCCCTTGGCAAGGGGAGGGTTGGGTGGGGTCCATCC
>CAYUEH010000756.1:0-2794 GCA_964442465.1 uncultured Laspinema sp.
AAACATGATCCAACCCCACAACTTGAATCACCTTCCAAGTCAGGAAGCCAAAAAGAGCCGGAGATTCGGGATAATTGGATTGATAGAATGCTGGAGATTGACCCTGCTCAATTACGGTCCCGGAGATACTGAATGCGGCAATGGCTAATAAGAGGGCGATCGCTAATCTTAAATCCCCCAAAAACGGCAACAGTTCCTGCCGAAAAAACCGTTTCGGAACCGACAACCAACTGCTTAACTTCTGCGTATCATTTGTCATTTGTTATTTGTCCTTTGTCATTGGTCATTTGTTATGTGTCCTTTCTGCTGAAATCTCCCCCATCCTCCCCATCTTCCCAATCTCCCCCATCTCCCCCATCTCCCCAATTCCTACACCACTGGAAGCAGTCGAAACAACAGAGAAAATACTCCAAAACCCACCAAAAGCGCACCACTAACCGGCGTAATCCAACCGGACCACCGACGCACTTCCAGCAACTTTTTAATAGTAGCCGTAAACGTACCCGCCAAAATCAAAGGAGCCACATAACCCGCCGTATAAGCCAGTAATAAAGCACCTCCCAACATGACATCTTGGGTACTGGCAATCCAAGCCAATAACGTTGCCAAAACCGGGGTACTACAAGGAGAAGCCACCAATCCAAACGTCAGTCCCAACAAATAGGACCGCACCCCATCCGGCACATCCTTGGGAATCAACTCCATCCCATCCAAAGAAGGCAAACGCAACGGCAACGCCTCCAGAAGATTGAGCCCCATCAAAATTGCAATCACACTCACCAGAATCGGCAAACCAATCCCCACCTGACCATAAACCTGACCCACATAGGCGGCGACAATACCCAATGCAGCGAGGGTAGTCGCCAAACCCAAAGCAAACCAAGTAGACTGCGCCGCCGCCTGAATCCGACTTTGGGCCTCATACCCGCCAATATAGCCAATCGTAATCGGCAGCATCGACAACATACAAGGGGTCAAGCTAGTCAGCAACCCCGCCACAAAAATAATCAAGACACTCACCCAGGAGAGGTGCGTCAGTTGGCTAGAAACAAGACCATCAGCGAGTTGTTGCAGGTGGTACAGAGAAGTTTGCACAGAATCAATCATGCTTAACCGGGGAAAACGCCCAATATGAACAATTGTAACGTAGAGGGCACCCAGGCGATCGCCCTCATCCAACTCAACCCGATAAAAAGGCGATCGGTCCCTTCCCCCGTTCGTAGTAACGACTTCAGTCGTTTCCGGATAATAAAACTAAAAACCTTCCCCCCTGTTCGTAGTAACGACTTCAGTCGTTTCCGGATAATAAAACTAGACCTCTTGCAAAAAAAAGGATTGATCCCCCCAACCCCCCTTAAGAAGGGGGGCTTTAAAGAATTTTGCAAGAGGTCTACTAAAAACCTTCCCCCGTTCGTAGTAACGACTTCAGTCGTTTCCGGATAATAAAACTAAAAACCTTCCCCCCTGTTCTTAGTAACGACTTCAGTCGTTTCCGGATATAGCAATCCTTGCAGCAGTTGTGGAAGACGATGGCGGCCCCCAACCCCTCTCCATCCCCCCTACCCCCCTTTGAAAGGGGGGGGAGAGGGGACGGGGGTGAGGTACAAATCATTTAGGACTGCTATCTTCGGAATAACCATTAAAAAAAAACTTGTTAATTAAATTAGGGGGAATAAATTCTGATGTTTATTAAGATAATTTGATGTAAACATAAATTACTTTAAAAGGATAGAAAAATTGTAACCCCATTATTTTAGTCAAAATTTATTCAATAAAATCGTCCTGCCTCATGAGTCGATGTAGAGTTGGTACAGAATGCGGCCTCCTGCCATCAGATACAATAAAACTAAATCCCCTATCAAGCATCATCCGAGGTTGCATAATGTCTGTTCTACCTCAAACCTCAATTTCTGAGATAAAAATTACCTGGCCTAAACTCCCAGAAGACTTTGTACTCCCAGACGATCCAGTGGATGATATAGACCATCCTTTATTAGCGGATACTTTGCGTCAATCTTTAACCCCGCAGTTATGCCAAGATGCCTTAATTTCATCCAACTTTGCATTGTGTGCTGGCGTTAATAACCGTCCCATCTGCAAGGCCCCCGATTGGATGTACATTCGTCCCGTTGCACCTTCGTCCAGTCCCGAACCCCGTCGCAGCTACACTCCCCATACAGAAGGACCCATTCCACTCATTGTCATGGAATTCCTATCGGATACTTATGGGGAAGAATACTCAATGGAAGTTCAAAAGCGCATCGGCAAATGGTACTTTTACGAACAAATTATTAAAGTACCCATTTATGCGATATTTCATCCCCAAATGGCTGATTTAGAACTGTACGCTTTAGAATCCAACCGATATCAAATACAGACCCCCGATGCTAACGGTCTCTATTGGATTCCCGGACTAGAGCTATTTTTAGGCGTCTGGCAGGGAACCCGTGACAACCGCACAGGCAATTGGTTGCGCTGGTGGAATGCCAACGGTGAACTCCTGCAATGGCCCGAGGAACTGGCGGAAACCGAACGCCAACGGGCGGAAACTGAACGCCAACGGGCGGAAACTGAACGCCAACGGGCGGAAACCGAGAGCCAACGGGCAGAAACTGAACGCCAACGAGCGGAAAAACTAGCGCAACGGTTGCGTGAGTTGGGAGTAGATCCAGATAGTTAACGGAGTGGAGGGGTGTGAAAAATCAGCGATCGCCCCTCCAAGCCATCTCCATATTTTTGGCGCTCAATCCTCTCGTTCCAAAATTACGGGAATGTCACGGGAGGCATGAAGTAT
>CAYUEH010000757.1:0-2786 GCA_964442465.1 uncultured Laspinema sp.
GCCAAGTAACGCGGCAACGACTGAAGTCGTTACTACGAACAAAAGAGGATAACACCTGAAGTCGAAATGTTGAACATCTCCCCCATCCTCCCCATGCTCCCCATCTCCCCCATCTCCCCCATCCCCTCTTGACCAGATTGCTTAAAATAGGTTGGAAAACTTTCATTTTAATCCAACCGGATGAATCATCACGTTGAAGTCTTAGCCGATAAAACTGCCTTAATCGAGCGATCGCTGGAACTGGTGCGGGCCAAAATTGACCAAGGGATTCAACAGAGCGATCGCTGTACCATCGCTCTGGCGGGTGGCAGCACCCCCAAACCTCTGTATGAATCCCTCGCCACCCTGAACCTTCCCTGGGAAAAAATTCACATCTTTTGGGGAGACGAACGCTATGTCCCCCCAACGGATCCCGAGAGCAATCAGCTCATGGCACGTCAAGCATGGCTCGATCGCGTGAACTTTCCCAACGCCAACATTCACCCGATTCCCACCCAGGGAGAAGATCCGGCTAGTGATGCCCAGCGCCATGAGGCCCATTTGCAAGAATTCTTTGCCATTTCTCCGGGAGAGTTCCCCAATTTTGATATCATTTTGCTGGGAATCGGCGATGACGCTCATACGGCCTCCCTGTTTCCCCATACCGAAGCCTTACAAGTGCGCGATCGCCTCGTCACCGTAGGCAATAAAGACGGACAGCCCCGCATCACCTTTACCGTTCCCCTAATTAACCACGCCCACAATGTCTTCTTTCTGGTGGCAGGAGCCTCCAAACAACAGGCCCTCGGACAAATTTTCGCCGCCGAAGCTGACCCTCTAACTTACCCGGCGCGGCTGATTCAGCCTTTAGGCGAGTTATGGTGGCTATTAGATGGACCGGCAGGACGGGAGTTAGCCGTCTAAACGGTCTATCCTTTATGGCACGGCGGCCTGATTAGGCCAGAGGTCCGATGGACTTTCGCTATCAACCGCTCGTTGCTATGCTCTCCTGAAGCCAGTGAACCGCAGCAATAGCAGCAGTTTAAACCCGTCTTTTCTCCGATCGTATCGCAGCGAGAACTTAACGAAGATGATAGTTTGCCCGAATTGCAACCACCAAAATCCTGATGGAGCCATCCAATGTGAGGCTTGTTTGACTCCTTTGCCTGCCACCATGAACTGCCCCTCCTGTGGCGCAACGGTCCAAACTGATGCCGCCTTCTGTGGTCAATGTGGCTATAATCTCCAGGTCAATACTGCTGAGGAAAGCTCCTCGGTCGAATCTCCAGAAGCTTTGCCTACGGTAGTTTCTACGGCTTCGGGTTCCTCTACCGGGTCCGTCCCAGACTTGGATCCACCGGAACCTTTGGTATCCCCAGACCCCCTCGCCGGATTTTCAACCTCGGAACCAGAAGCGGAAACTCCTCCCCCGGTTGCACCCACTGCGCTACCGAATCCGGACCCCACTCCGGCACCCACTCCCGTTGCCACTCCGGACCCCACTCCGTTACCCACTCCAGTTGCCACTCCAGTTGCCACGCCGGTTGCAACCAGTTCGGCAACTCAACTTCAGGCGATGCCACAGGCACGACTGTTTCATGTTCAAACCAATACCCCGGTGGAATTACCCGCCACTCTCTCGGTGGTTCACATTGGCAAACCCAATGATCTGGTTCCCCCAGATGTGGATGTGTCGGGATTTCCCCATTCTGAGGTGGTTTCTCGCATTCATGCGGATATCCGTGTGGAGGGAACTAATTTCTTTCTGGAGGATGTGGGGAGTTCTAATGGGACTTATGTGAATAATCTGCCGTTACCGAAGGGAAATCGCCAGCTTTTGCGGGCGGGCGATCGCATTGCTTTGGGTAAGGGGGATATGGTCACCTTTATTTTCCAACTGTCTTAGGGTCTAGGGAATCGGCACGGGATTCGCCCTGGATTAAATCTGGGAACAAACCGGGTATCTGCCCTTTATGGGTTGCGATCGCAGTCATGAGGTGCTGTTGGGTCATGGATCTACAGTTCAAACTCTGATCTGTGGGTTTGATCCCGGTGTCGATGCTTCACCTCTGGCTCACGGGGGGTTACAAATCATTTAAGATGGCTATAAGGACCAGGGATTTTGTGACTCAACCTAGTTTCTAACCTCTGCTGTAACCCTGGACTAGGAACTGACCCCATTTTTCCCAGTTGACAGACTCACCGCCAACTTTTTATAAGTCTGGCGGGGGGTTTTGTTAGCCGGACCCATCAACCCTGGATTTCTATTCTAATTTAGATGAAATCTCCTGTCTTCTCGACGAGGGAGATCATGAGAATTGAGAAAAGGCAGGGTGAGAGGGCTATCTTTAAATAGGTCCTTTTTTTAAACCGGGAAATTTAAGTACCCTGTTGCCACTGTACCTTAAGCCTTTGTTATCAAAGGTAGATCTACTGAATAGGGATGCTCCTGTGATTACATTAACTTTATTGCATCCGATTAAGTCCACGCCCATTCAGAGTTGGAAATTTGACAACGAATCTGTAATTCGGATTGGGCGTGCGACGGATAATAATGTCGTACTCTATAGTGCCGTGGTCTCTCGACATCATGTAGAGTTGCGACGGTCCGGTCTCCAGTGGAAAATTATTAATCTCGGCACTAATGGGACTTATCTGAAGGGGTCTCCCATTACTCAAGTGACCGCAGAAGATGGGGTGATTTTTTCTTTGGCGCGATCGGGTCCGCAAATCCAAATTCATCTGTCAAAATATCAGTCTAAAACCTCATCGGACTTTCAGCAATTGGAGTCGGCAATGCGTCTGCC
>CAYUEH010000758.1:0-2785 GCA_964442465.1 uncultured Laspinema sp.
CATTAACCCATGATTTATCAGGCATCGAATCTACACCCTGATTTTGTTGGAGCGCAATTTCTGCTGGGGGTTATCTACGATTTAGAAACTTTTGAGCAAGTGGGTGAGTTTAATTATTCCACAGAAGGCTGGGGCATTACCCATAATGGTGAAAGGTTAATGATCGGTGCTGGGACCAAGACTCTGGATTGTTTAGATCCAGAAATTTTTGAGGAAATTGGCCCCGTTCAAGTCAAATAGGGGAATAAGCCGGTGAGGGGAAATGATGTATTTAATGGGATGACTTACGCTCGCTCAGGCGATCGCCTCTTTGTCACCGGCAAGCTTGGGCCAAATTTATATGAAATTGAGTTAGTTGCCAAAGAACCATCAGTGACCCTATTCCGCGAATGCCCGGTTTACCACTGCGCTTACCGGGTGCGATCGTGATGATTTTCGTGATAGTTCATCCTCATGCCTACCTCTGGTTTAAGTATCGTTTCAGAAAAGCCATTGTCAACACTGCACCAACAAGGAGCATCTCCGGAACGAACAGTTCACCCCCCTCCCCAAGAATCAGGGGAGGGGGGCCGGGGGGGTGGGGTCAGGTCTTCGGGCTTTTCAGGAGATGCTCCCCACCAACATGGATGTTGTCACAGGATTTTCAACAGCGCAAGTGTGCCCTAATTCAGGGTACAAATAGAGTGATTGATTAGCGTCGTCAGGGCAAATTAGTCGGACTTCAGATTCAGGTTTCAGTTTGCTCCATACCGCGAGGTAATCATGTAAAGATTGATTACAAAGGGAGGTATTGAACCTGGTTAACTAAATCTTCTGATTCACTGGCTTTCGCAATTAGTTCTAAGTCCCGCACGCATTCACCAACAGTTACATACTGTTGATGTCCGTAAATCACTCCACTAAATTTTACTCCCTCTTGCTGGCGACAGTTTGCCATGACTAAAAAATCATCGTCTTGGGTAAAGATAACGCGATTAAGTTCGGTGGCACGTTCGAGTAAAATAGAGTCAGGAGTGCCATTTCTGCCATCTTCTTGTACTGTAATAACGTCTATACCCCGCAATTTTAAACCATTAGTAATTGCTCGACGAACGTGCTCATCCATGTAGAGGGCTATGGTCATTTAATTAGCCCCTGAGTGCGAAGTTTTTTAACCAAAGCGGATTCGCCAGCTTCTTGACGTAACTTTTCAACTCTCTCAAATCGTTGCTGAATATCGGCATCTAGTTCTTCTTTGTGATCCCAATAGTAAGCTAATGCCGAATAAATTTGACTCATGGTTAAATAGGGATGTTGAAATTTAATTTCTTCGGGACTCCAGCCAAAAGCTAGATGACCGGAAATTAATTCAATGACTTTCATGGTTGTTCCCGCAATGTAGGGAACGCTGTTTTCATTTAGTTCTATGTATTTGTATTGAGTAGTAGTTAAGTTCATTTGGCCTCGTTACTGAATTAAGTACATTGCTTCAGAGATGACTTATTTCTAAGTCTAACACGAGGAATTGACTCTGCCCAAGAGAAGAAAAGAAAGCCGGGGCGATTTTCCAATTAGGTGAATATCACAATTGTTTACTGAGGGGTTCGCTAATCGCCAACTTGCCTTGAGGGATAAAACTGGCGATCGCCCCCCTCAATTTATCAGCATTACTCATCAATACTAGCCAGAACATCAGCCCCTATTTGAGCAATAATCCTGTCCTCACATACCAGGCTGATCTATGATTTGTTTTAAAGCATCAAGAAACTTACCATTAAGATTCATAAAATCCTCCCACTTAAAGCCGCCAAACTCATCTCCCCAACCCTGGGGAAGAAATACTTGACGCTCATCTAGCTTGAACCATTCTGCCGCCTCATGAAGTTCAAAACTGGCCACAAGGTTCGCAAAAGCGTGTAAGGCATCTGATGATGTTATGATAGCTGACAATTTTACTGTGTTATTAATTGTTAAGCCAGCCTCTTCACCCTTCTCTTGAGAATTAGGTAACGATGGACATCTAAGGGAAATAAAAGCTTGTTCGTTATCTATTCGACGGATTGAAAAACTGTACCCGGGCTTATACGATATTCTTTTTGCTACCTCAATCAATATCAGAAAATTTTCTTCCATGATCTTCCCTGTGTTGTTTTTTCAGTAATTAGACCAGCATTAACTGACCTATTGCAATGTTCCTGTCTACTTATTTAGGTTTCGCGTAATCTAGTAAGAGTGATTGAGTGGGGGATCGCGCGACATAACAACGCTTTGCTGTACTCTACCCTGGTAATCAAAAATAGCTCGCAAGGTGAAAAATACATCAAGACTATTTGTTCCCTCCGTACACCCATCATGAGTAATATGTTCTGTGGGAGCTATATAAGCCTCTCCTGGTTCTACTCTTAATTTAACAACAGGATAATTTGGAAAAATCTGCATGAATGCCATACAAATTCTTGAGCTACCCGAAGTTTTACTAATTGCATTACTATGAATTTCTAATACCAAACTATAAATCTGCTGAATTGATAAATTGATGAATAAAAAATATCGTGGTTCCGAGCCCAAATTTATTAGGATACGATGCAGCGATGAACCACGCTGATTATCAATGTGAAGACCGACCTTGCAATTATCAGCACCAACAGTTACAGTCATCTGGTTAGGGGCATTCCACCCAATTCCATACTTAGTTATGTCTGCACTTTGAAGACAAAAGGTTTCAATATGCTCTTGAATTAGACTGATACCTTTTTTTACCCGATCTTTTTGGAAAAAATAGTTCAATTCTCTAGGGTCTTTTACA
>CAYUEH010000759.1:0-2772 GCA_964442465.1 uncultured Laspinema sp.
GTCCAACATCCTAACCCTCAATCCAGTCAACACCTATCAAACTCTCCCAAATATGACCCTATCTCATGACTTGTGGAAAGCGAATCAAGACTTAGCTCAGGAGTGCCTGCAACATCCTTTTGTGCAAGGCATTGGCAAGGGTAGCTTACCGCGATATCAATTTGCCCATTATGTGGGACAGGATGCCTTTTTCCTGGAATCCTTCGCCCGCGCTTATAGCATTGCTGCGTCCAAAAGTCCCGACTGGCAAGCCTTTGAAGTCTTCCATGCCCTAGCCAGTGGCGTGTTAGAAGAACTGCGCTTACATCAAGGCTATGCCAAAACCTGGGGAATTGATTTTCTAGCAGTGAAACCGACTCCAGCAACTCGTCGTTACACAGACTTTTTACTGGCAACCGCTTGGAGTCACGATGTCGGATTAACGGCGGTGGCAATGGCCCCCTGTATGCGTCTTTACGCTTTTTTAGGGCAGCAATTAGGAAAAGATGGCATTCCCAATCACGACTATGCTGACTGGATTCGGACCTATACTGGGGAAGAATTTGAACAATTATCGGGACAGTTAGAACATCTGCTCGATCGCTATGCTGCCGCAACACCCCTCACCCATTCCACCTATCGTTATGCCATGTTATGCGAACGGGATTTCTTTCAATCTGCTGTGGAACTCACCGCCTAACCACTCCCCTGCAACCTGAGTCGGATTTCCCGGTTGATGTCGGTTGAGGTCAGTTTACCTAAGATTAACCAGCCGATTTTAAGCAGTTCAGTTTTAGTCATCCGCCATGTTAGAGACACTTATCATTTTTTTGGTTGGGATAACGCCTCCGTTACTTTCTGTGTTTGCGATGCGCAAAGCAGAAGATCGGGCGCGAACTCGCTTGCAAGCGGCGCGAGAGATTCCGATGATGAGAATACCCGCTCCCCCCCCGATTCCTGACGATCGCCATTATGTCGAAGGAGTCGGGGAGGTGACAGGGGATATCACTTGTCGTTACAATGCGCGATCGGCCTATTTGCGGTGCGCCCTCAATCCAGAAGGCCCCTGTGAAACCTGTCGTCAATATGAACCCCGGGAGTCTTTTTAACGCTTTTTTATATGCGACTGGCAATCTATAGGCTATGCTATGGGCGTCGCCCCATTCCCTTTGCTCTAACCCCTGATGACTGGACTGGATTGGATTGTGATCGTCGTTTATCTAATCTGCGTGAGTGCGGTTTTATTACGCGCTTTTTCTTCTTTATTGGCGGAGAAAATTCTCATTCAATTAGATCAGAATTTTCTCAAAAATCAACTAGAAAGCCAAAATTTAGAGAACCGAGTTGGATTTAAATTCTTTCTTGAACCCCAATATGATTTAGACCAGTTTCGGGTGCTTGAGGTGAGGGTGCAGAATCAATCCCCCAATCAAACCCTTTATATTGATTGGGATTATAGCGCTCTGATTGATGCTGAGGGTCGCGAACAACGTCTGGTGCGACTCCCACCGGGGATGACCTTTGATTTGTTACCGGCTCAAGTGTTTAGCGTGATTGCGCCGGGAAAAACTCTCCAAGAAAAATTTACGGCAGAATCTGCCTTAAAACGAGAGGGGGAAACCGGACCCTTAAAACCGGCTCAGGTGATGGTGAACCTCCCCTCCCTTAAACCGAAACCGAAAAAACAGGTTTCACCGAAGGCGAAACTTCCGGCTCTAACGTTTACGGTTCAGTTTGCTCTGCGCTTTGGTATGGGAGAACATAATCTGGGAAATCTTCCGCTGTATCTGGTCAATTGTCAGTTTATGGCGTCGGTTTTGCCCTGGGTGGTTAATATCCCTTGGAATAAGCACCGAGATTTTTAAGGGGGTATTTTTCGGGGGTTTTGAGGGGGAATTCCGGCGGGGAGAAATTGAATTTTGAGGGCATGAAATGGGTTAAACCGAGGCGATCGCCTCCCCGATTGGTCAATCCTGGTGGGTGGGTAAAGCGACTCTCAACCCAATCCATCCAACCGCTCAACGAAGTCAGATTGTGGCAGTCCATCGATTATAATCAGAATGGGTAGAGAGTTGGCGCAGGCAGTTGCGGATTCTCACGAATCTGAGGAAAGTCCGGGCTCCCGAAAGACCAGACTTGCTGGGTAACGCCCAGTGCGGGTGACCGTGAGGATAGTGCCACAGAAACATACCGCCGATGGAGGGATTGTCGGCTTGGGCGATCGCTCACAGGTAAGGGTGCAAAGGTGCGGTAAGAGCGCACCAGCAGGGTCGAGAGGCCCTGGCTCGGTAAACCCCGGTTGGGAGCAAGGTCAGAGGAACAAGGGTTGGTCTTTTACCCGTTCCGCCTAGGAAGAACCGCTAGAGGCTTCTGGTAACAGAGGTCCCAGATAGATAACTGCCCCATTCATGGCAATTGTCATGAATGGAACAGAACCCGGCTTATGTCTGACTCTCTCCCTTTCCATTTTTTATGCTAATTGTCAAGCCCCCATTCGATTGCTGATGGGGTTAAATTTTAACCTTAAAATTCAAACGGTTAAATTTTCCTCAGTTTTCATCAATTGAGAGCATCTCAATTTTGCCTAAAAACCGATCTGACCTCTCCCCAAACCCCTCCCCACCTCTCCCCCGGCCCTCTCCTACAAGGAGAGGGAGAATAAGGAACTTTTTTTATTGCTGGAGGGGCTTTGAGACTCCCCTTTCCGGCTCCCCCTTCCCTCTTAGGGAAGGGGGCTGGGGGGTTAGGTCTCTTGAACAAATTGAGATGCTCCCCATCAATTTTAAGGTTGAT
>CAYUEH010000760.1:0-2758 GCA_964442465.1 uncultured Laspinema sp.
GGGCATAATCTGTCCTGTCAAGGCTTCCCGTAAGCCCTGCCGAATACCTTCTATGGCGATTTCCGTAGGGGTCTCATCCGGGTCTTCCTCGCCTTCTTCAATCATTAAGACGATGACGCGGACTCGCTGAGGCTTGGTCACTTCCAGAGAGCGATCGAGGGTGAGTTCTCCATTCTCATTAATGGTGGCTGTGGTTTCAATTGCTTTCATGGTGCGTGATGGAGTTGTTGAATGGGGAGCTATTTCAATCTATTTTAAGTTTAGTCTAGGGATTGACTTCAAGCAGCCTCCTCAGTCATCTTTGGGATGTCGGCAGTCAGTTCGCCGGTGAAGGCTTTCTCCACAGACTCGGCTTGTAATACTCTGAGCCAGGTGGCTGATTTTTTGCTTCAAAATACTCCTCTAGGTTAACCTGACAAACTTTCCCATACAAAACCACCGGATCGATATCAGCCCCATTGTCCCAACCGATAGTACCTAAGTCTGGATTAACGGTAACTGTAGCAAAATAAGCGGGATCGCTCAGGGGTGCAAATATGCCGGTAAATTCAATGATTTCTGTGATGTTTATTACCCCCTTAACCTCATCTTCAAATTTTAGATAAATTTGATATCCTTCTAGCGATTTGGCCTCAATAATATCTTTTAACATGATTATTCTAAGGGTTCGATTTTGTTAAGTTCTGCATTTTGTCTGGCTAGTTCCCAGTTAGCAATTGACCGGGCGTGATGACCTCCCGACGAATTCGGCTGTCCGGGAAAACCCCCCAACCGGAGGCTTTGAGGGCTGGATCAATCAGTTCGGCACGGGTCTGAGCTTCGTTCATAATTGTGATTAGGGGGAAGGAATCACCTGAATCAAACCCGTGTTAAAAGCAGTGTCGTAAGTCAGAATCGGTAAATTTTCCAATTCTGCCTGAGCCATGAGCATTCGGTCAAATGGATCTCGATGGGAAATGGGTAGACTTCCGGCCCTCAATGCGTGAGCGGCAGTGATGGTGAGTTCGATGAACTTCGCTTGCTGTAAAATACCCTGATAATTATCAACCAAGGGTTTCGCTTCCGGGAGTTTGCCGATGCGGTATTTCGTGGCAATTTCCCAAGCAGAGGCGCTGCTAACCAGAATGTGATAGTTGGGGTTACGAATGATTTCTCGGCACTCTTCGTTAAGTTTGGGGTCATTAAAAAGCCACCAAAGTAGGATATGAGTATCGAGGAGATAGCTTATTCCCATCGCTGCAATTCTTCTTCTGGTAAAGGTTCAAAAAAAGCGTCTGAGAGTTTTCCCGTGAGTAAACCCGGGGTGCGCGCTTCCGCTTCGTTAACCGTCAGAGTTGCAGTTTTTTCTTGATTTAAACCTAAACGGAAGTCGTGAATCAGGTCATAAATTTCTGCAAGTTTCTCTTCGGGAATATCTTGTAATTCTTGGATAATTTTTTCGATTAACATAAATCCCCCTAGTTTTAAGGGTTGTACTAACTAAAAATATCAGAAATTTTGATGCGGTAATCTCCTTAGAATCACGTAAATTTTAGGTCAAAGCCACCCCATCTAAAAGTTTCATCATTGCTGCCATGAAAATCAACTACAGAATTGATGGTTCATTTTCTCATACTACCTCTAAAATTTGGGGTTGGGGTAAAGGTCTATTCTCTGCTCCATAACTTTCAATCAGCAATTCCAGCACCTCCTGAGCATTTTTGAGGGCTTCCTCGTAGGTCTCTCCATCCGTAAAATAGCGCTGAATTTCTGTAGCAAATTCCGGCAATTCTACCAGATAAGCTCTATCTACTTCAGACCAAACAATATTAACCCGATACTTAAGTTGTGATTGAGGTAAACATCTCATTAGTTCCAGCACCGATCGCATATTTTTGAGCGCTTCATCAAGAGTCAGCCTGTTTATTCTTGAGTGGCCGATCGCAAAAACTCTCCCACTAAAATGATGCAATCCGGAAACGTAAGCGGCGCGATCGCATCTTGCTCGGATAGCTTTTGTTCCCAGCGATAGCCGTCTTGCTCTGGTTCTCGAAACACATACAGGCATCGTTCCGGCACATCCAAAATCCAATACTCTTGAATCCCAGATCGGCCATACACTGGAACTTTTAGATCTCGGTCTCGCCGCAGGGTGCTATCGGCGACCTCTATTAACCAAAAGATTTCTGTTGGTGTGGGGTGATGATCTTCATAGTCCAAGGGGTCAATGTGGGCGATCGCAATATCCGGCTCAGGTTCAGAAAAATCGCTCAACTGCACGGGATCTTGAAACCGTAGCAACGCTCGCCCCCTCAACCGTTGCGACAAAGCCCGATCGATTCGGGTAACTGCCGCACTATGCGCCGTCCTATGAGCTGCCATTGTGTAAAGTTGCCCCTCAATCAATTCCACCCGCTCCGAAGCAGCCAAAATTCCTACTTCTACCATGCGGTGATAATCCCGCACGCTCACAGAGCGAAGTTCAGCGGCGATCGTCATAGCCTCAACCTCCTGAAATGTTCCCGAATCGTTACTTCTAGTTTGGCACTTTCGACTTTTTTAAAACCTAAATCTAGGCGATCGGCCTCAAATCCTGCACCTACTCGCTAAAATAAGCCGGACATCAAATCACCACAGAGGTTAAGGGGCTTACGCATTGCCCGAATCAGTGATGAGGTCGGCAAGGTGGCTGGACTCATTGTTATTACAATATAGCGGTTCCCGGACTCATGAGGTACGTTTCAAAGCCCCTCTCCCCCCCTTTCAAAGGGGGGTAGGG
>CAYUEH010000761.1:0-2755 GCA_964442465.1 uncultured Laspinema sp.
ATCTCCCCCATCTCCCCCATCTCCCCCATCTCCCCCATCTCCCCCATCTCCCCAAGACCCCTGAAAAAAAAATTTTTCAAAAACAGTTGACAAAACCAGGGAGGTATCTGTTAGTATGTTTAAGGTCAGAGAAATGGGGCGTCGCCAAGCGGTAAGGCACCTGGTTTTGGTCCAGGCATCCGGAGGTTCGAATCCTTCCGCCCCAGTTGACTACAAGTCTATCAATCAGAGTGTAGTGCAGAAAATCACTGAATTTAGGCGTCTGCTATCAGTGTTCAAGCATCTAAATAAAAGACCTATTTTTCTAAAAAAATAGGTCTTTTATTTTGGCATAAATCGAGAAGACCGTTGATCGCTATTTGTGGGAAAATTGCCAAGGAAATTCTCTACCCTCAAATCCGATTGTGTCTAACCGCTCTCTAAAACTTACTCAAACTTAATTGTATGATGTTTAGTTCCTAGCTTGGAGCTGTCCTCGACCTTTCCATCACGCTTGCTTACACGGCTGAACTATCCGCGTTTTCCAAATTAGTTTCGGTCATCCCAAACTTACTCAGAGCCTTATGATAGCATGAAAAATGAGGAAATTTAAAAAACTTTAGTCAGAAATTTAAACCCGGTGTCTAACCCTCCAACAATTCTAGCCCTTGATTTTGATGGCGTCATTTGTGACGGATTAATCGAATATTTCCAAACCACTTGGCGATCCTATTGCCAAATCTGGCAGAATGCCGATCGCCTCCCCCCAGAAGAAATAGCGCCCTTATTTTATCAACTCCGACCGGCGATCGAAACCGGATGGGAAATGCCGGTCCTGGTGCGATCGCTCCTTTTAGGAACCAACCCTGACCAAATCTTAGAAAACTGGCCCGCAATTTGTTCGCAAATCGTTACCGATGAAGGATTAGACCCCACAGATTTAGCGGCGATCGTCGATCGCGTCCGGGATGAATGGATTGCAGAAGATCTAACCGGGTGGTTGAGTTTGCATCGGTTTTATCCCGGAGTCATCGATCGCCTGCAAAGCTACCTCGCCTCCAGTCAGCAACTGGTGATCATCACCACCAAAGAAGAACGCTTCGTGCGATCGCTGCTGCAACAACAAGGCATCCAACTCCCAGAAGACTGCATATTTGGCAAAAATGTCAAGCGCCCCAAGCACCAAATTCTGCGAGAACTCCTGGGAAAAATCACTCCAACCCCAACGATATGGTTTGTAGAGGACCGCTTAAAAACCTTAGAATCCGTCCAAAAACAACTGGACCTGACCTCAGTCAAATTATATCTAGCAGACTGGGGATATAATACCCCCAGCGATCGCTCAACAGCGCAGAACAATTCCGGCATAGAACTCTTGTCCTTGTCTAGCTTCTGCCAAGACTGTTCACTGTGGCCTTAAATCCGGGACCGACGCCTTGAAGAGTCCGGCCCTGGGGGATAAAATAAACAGAGCAAAAGCAACAACGGGCTATTTGATACCCAGGGGGAACGGATGCTAGATCTGACCAAAATCGCAAGGCAAATGCAGGGAATCAGCGAACATCTTTCCAGAGAAGCGGAACAATCCCGGCAGCGGTTGGAAGTCGCCCAAAGATTGCGGAAAAAAGCGCAGGGAGAGCAAGAGCATTTAATCCAGGAAAGAGAAACCTGGCGCGATCGCATGGGATTTCCCGTTGCTATCCCGGCAGAACCCCTGGACTTTACCCCCTACATCCCCACCCCCCCCAACGTCCAAACCGTCCTCGCTACCGATGGGTCTCAGATTGCACCCTCCCACCATGAAATTGCCTACTGTTACTTAATTAATGTCGGGCGAGTGATTCTCCATTATGGTCAAAGTCGCTTGCCTCTGTTAGATAGTCTGCCGGAGGTGTTTTATAAACCCGAGGACCTGTATATTTCTCGGCAATGGGGGATTAAAACCGAAGAATGGATGGGGTATCGACGGGGGGTTTCCGAGGCGATCGCCCTAGCGGATTTAGCCATTGCCTTGCGAACCCCAGGCAGCGGTCAAATTGCTCATCCAGAAGCGCCTATTTTAGGCATGGTTGATGGAGCCTTGATTTACTGGTTTCTCGAACCCTTACCCACCGATGCGCGTCAGCTCATCCTTGGAGCCATTTTAGAAGCGTGGGAAAAAATGCGGCAAGTCAAGGTTCCAATTGTGGGATATATCAGTGCCTCCCGCAGCAGCGAATCCCTCAGCTTCTTAAGATTAGCCGCCTGTCCCCATCCTCACCCTGACTGTTTTAGTCATTGTCCCATCCAGGCGGATTCTGTACTCCGTCCCTACGACCAAAAAGCTCCTTGCCAAGTCTTTGATCCCTTGCGGGATACCACCTTATGGGCCTCTGTACTCGAACCGGGTCAACGGAGTCCCCTGTGGCGCAGTTGTTCGCGGATTCTGGATTTATATCCCCCGGAACAACAAATTTATTTCTGTTACCTTCATGTGGGGCCAGAAATTGCCCGAATTGATATGCCTGCCTGGGTGGCTAAAGATCCGTCGTTGTTAGGGATGGCGTTAAGTATGGTTTTGTCTCAAGTACAGAAAGGGTATGGCTATCCAGTGGTGTTAGCGGAGGCCCACAATCAAGCGGTAGTTCGGGGAGGCGATCGGGCGAGGTTCTTTGCGCTACTCGAACAACAAATGATTAAAGCCGGATTGCAAAATGTCGGCACCTCCTACAAAGAAACCCGCAAACGCGGCAGTATTGCTTAGGGATTTCCATAAAAAAAGTGGGGCATTAGAACT